>DASSUA010000559.1:0-7764 GCA_035707525.1 Pseudonocardiaceae bacterium | reverse complement strand
GGTGCGACCGGGCCGGGCGGTGCGACCGGGACGGGCGGTGGTGGCGGGACTGGTGACCTTCGGGCTGGTGGTGGCGGCGGTGGTGGGACTGCGGCTTGCCGGCGCGGCCCCGCCACTGGAGCCGGCGCAGGAGCCGGCGGCGGCCAGTTCGGGTGGCGCGGGCCAGGTGCAGACGAAGGCGAAGCCGCAGCTGCTGACGCCGTCGGCCGAGCAGATTGACCGCAGTCTGGCCACGTTGCGCCAGCTCGACGATCATCCGCTGTTCTCGATGAGCTACTTCGGGCCGGCGCCCCGGGTGGACACCGGCCAGACGCGGCCGGTCACGCCGCCGATGACCAGCGCGCATGCGCTGCGCCGGACGTTCGCGTGCACCGTGTTCGTCGCGGCCGGCGGGCGGCCGCTGTTCGGGCGGAACTTCGACTGGGACCGCAACCCGGCGCTGGTGCTGTTCGCCAACCCGACCGACGCCTACAGGTCGATCTCGGTCGTCGACATCTCTTACCTGGGGATCACGTCGGCCGCCGACGTCGACGACCCCGCGAAGCGTGCGGACCTGGTGCGGGCGGTGACGTTGCCGTTCGACGGCATGAACGAGCACGGTTTGACGATCGGGATGGCGGCGGTCGACGAGCTGCGGTCGCAGGTGCTGCCCGGCCGGCCGGCGATCGGCAGCGTCAGCGTCATGCGGCAGGTGCTGGACCACGCGCGGACGGTCGACGAGGCGATCGAGGTGTTCGGCAAGTACAACATCGACTTCGACGGTGGGCCGGGCCTGCACTACATCGTCGCCGAGGCGAGCGGCAAGTCGGCCGTGGTGGAGTTCGTTGGCGGTCAGCTGCGGGTGATCCCGGCCGAGGACCGCTGGCAGGTGATGGAGAACTTCTACCTTTCCGAGGAGTCGGACCGCTCCGGCTACCAGCGCTACAGCACGGCCGCGGCCAGGCTCGCCGGCGCCGGCGGCGCCCTGACCTCCGGCGAGTCGATGGCGCTGCTGGGCACGGTCGCGCAGGGGCACACCCAGTGGTCGGCGGTCTACGACCCGGGCGACCTCTCGGTGCGGCTGGCGACCGGCAAGCGCTACGAGCGCGTGCACGAGTTCGAGCTGCGCTAGCGCCTCGGGAGATAGCGCCTTAGCGGCCGCGGGCGGCGCGGCGGCGGGCCATCCGCTCGGCGGCCCGCGTTGTGGCGCGGGGGCGCTCGGTTCCGGTGAGGTAACCGGCGAGGCCGGCGATCGTGGGGTTGGCGTAGACGGCGGTGAGCGGGAACTCCCGGCCGAGGCGCTCGACCAGCCGGCCGTGCACCTTGGCCGCGAGCAGCGAGTGCCCGCCGACGTCGAAGAACCGGTCGTGGCGGCCGACCTCGCGGCCCAGCGCCTCGGTCCAGGTGGCGGCGATCACGGACTCCAGGTCGCCGGCCGGCGGCAGCGGCGTCGCGGTGCCGGTTGGGGCTGGCGTGGCGAGGGCTGGCGCCGGTGGGGTGCGCACTGCGAGCAGCGCCCGTGAGTCGACCTTTCCGGTTGGGGTGAGCGGCAGCTGCGCCACGGCCGTGAAGGTCGACGGCACCAGGTAGTCGGGCAGCCGCCGGGCGAGCGTGTCGCGGATCGCGGCCGGGTCCGGCGCGGCGACCACGAAGGCGTGCAGCTGCTCGCCGCTGGCCAGCACGGCGGCGTGCGCGACGCCCGGGACCGCCCGCAGCTCGTGCTCGATCTCGGCCGGCTCGACCCGGTAACCGCGGATCTTGACCTGCCGGTCGAGGCGGCCGAGGTACTCCAGGCTGCCGTCGGGCCGGCGGCGCCCCAGGTCGCCGGTGCGGTAGCGGCGCTGACCCGCGTGACCGGTGTCGAAGCGGGCCTCCTCGGCGGGGTTCTCCCAGTAGCCGGCGAGGAAATCGCTGCTGATGGTGATCTCACCGGCGACGGCCGAGGGCGAGCCGTCCGGAGCGAGCAGGCCGATGCGGGCGCCCTCGAGCGGGTAGCCGATGGGGACGACCGGCCCGGGCTCGGCGGCGTCGGGCGGGAGGTGGTTCTGGACGGCGAAGCTGATCTCGGTGGCTCCGTAGCCGTTGACCAGGACCGCGCCGGGTGCGGCGAGCCGCCGGCACCGCCGCACGTCCGCGCCGGTCACCGGCTCGCCGCCGAGGATGACGGCGCGCAGGTCGGGCAGGGCGTGCCCGGTGCCCTCGAGCCAGTCGCAGAGGTACCGGAACACCGTCGGGGTCGAGTGGTAGATCGTCACCCGGTGCCGGCGCAGCGCCGAGGCGAGCCCGGCCAGGCCAAGCTCCCTGACGTCGACCGGCACGCAGCAACCGCCGGTCAGCAGGGCCGAGAACGTGTCGGTGACCGCCATGTCGAAGCCGAACGAGGACACCACGCTGAGCCGGTCGTCGGGCGTGATCCGCAGGTTGGCCCGGTGCAGGCGCACCTGGTGCAGCGCGTTTCGGTGGGTCTGCACGACGCCCTTGGGCAGCCCGGTGGAGCCGCTGGTGTAGAGGATGTACGCCGGCCGGCCGGGGTCGACCGGCGGCAGGTCGGGCCGCTCGGCGGCCGGCGGTGCCGCGGCCACGTCGACTATCTCGGCGTCCCGGGCCAGCCCGGCGGCCAGCGGCAGGTGCTCGGCGGTGGTCAGGATCGCGCCGAGCCGGGCATGCCCGGCCATCGCCCGCAGCCTCGGCAACGGGTAGCGCGGGTCGAGCGGCACGTAGGCGGCGCCGGCGGTCAGCGTCGCCAGGATGGCCGCGACGGTGCCCGCGCCGTGGTCGAGCAGCAGGCCGACGCGCTGGCCCGGCCGCGCGCCCAGCAGCGCGGCGATGGCCGCGACCCGGCCGCCGAGCGCCGCGTAGGTCAGCCCGGCGCCGTCGGCGCCAGCTATGGCGGGCCGGCCGGCGAACTCGGCGGCACAGCGCCAGAACTCGTCGGCGATCGACCCAGCCGGCAGCTGCGGCAGCGGTTGCCAGCGGTGGCGGGCGAGCCGCTCGGTCGCAGGGGCGGTGAGGTCGACGGTGCCGGCCAGGACGCCCGCGAGGTCCTCGGCCAGGCACCGCAGGAAGGGCTCGGGGACGCCGGTCTCGAAGCGAAGCCTTGGCCCGGGCTCCAGCCGCGCGCGGGCCGGGACTCCGGAGGGCGGCGGCTCGGCCGGGCCGGCGGTGCCGTAACGGACCAGCCGGCCGTCCGGCAGTTCCAGCTCGACCGCCGGCGATCCGCTGTAGCAGCGCAGGACGGCGGCCGCGGCCGCCACCTCGTCCGCGTCCGGCGCGTCCCCAGCCGGCTCGCCGGTCGGCCTGGACTCGGTCACGGCACACCCGTCAGCCATCGCCGGCCAGACTGCCCCGCCGATCCGGCGAATTCAACTGTGACAGCCAATAGTCAATCGACCACTAACCGTGATAATGGCGTTATGTGTCGCGTTGATCACGCCGTGCAAGCGTTTTGCCTGTGCTCGGCCGGTGAGTAGCATCGCGAGCCGTGGCATAGGCGCATATTGCCGAACTTGCCAAGAAAGCTGTAGTCGGGGAGTTACGTCGTGTACCGAAACTTGCGCAAGGTGCGTTGCGGTCTTGACGGTTGACCGGCACCCTCAGGCGCGCCCCACGATCGCGGTGATTGGTACGGGAGGCCTGGCTCGGGCGGTCTGCTACTCGTTGGCCGCCGTGGCCACCGGCCCTGCCCACGTGATCGTGATCGGGCGGCGCCCGGACATGGCCACGCAGCTGTGCTTCGTGGCGGACGCGCGCGCCGCGGCCGGCGGCCGCGCGGTGACCTTCGAGCCGGCCGCCGGTGAGCCGGTGCCCGTGCTCGACGGCGTCGAGAGGCTTGACGGGGTGCTGGTGTGCGCCTCGAGCCAGTCGCCATGGGAGCGGCTGACCAGGCCGTCGGCGTGGACCGGCCTGGTGCGGCGCGCCGGTTTTGGCCTCACCCTGCCGTTCCAGGCCGAGCTGGCGCTTCGGGTCGGGCGGTCACTGGCCGGCCGGAAGCCGCGGCCGTGGTTGGTCAACGCCTGCTTTCCGGATGCGGTGAACCCGCTGCTGGCGCAGCTGGGAGTGCCGGTGCTGTGTGGGATCGGCAACATCGGGTTGCTGGCCGCGAGCGCGCAGGCCGCGCTCGAGTTGCCGGACCAGCGCCGGCTGCGGATGCTTGCCCATCATCTGCATCTGCACGCCCCAGCGGCCGGCGAACCGGAGGCGTTGGCGTGGCTGGGCGACGAACCGGTTGACGCTGCGCGGCTGCTGGCCCGGCAGCGGGCGGTCGACCGGACCGAGCTCAACCACGTCACCGGGCACACGGCCGCGCTGCTGCTGGACCGGCTCGTCGCCGGCACCGCCGCGGAGCCGCTGGACACCCACCTTCCCGGTCCCCTCGGACTGCCCGGCGGTTACCCGGTGAGCCTGCGGGGCATCGAACTGGACCTGCGGTTGCCGCCGGGCGTGACCCGCGCCGGGGCGATCGAGTTCAACCAGCGGGCCGCACTCGCCGACGGCGTCGTGGTCGAAGCGGGCACCCAAGCCGGCACCCAAGCCGGCGCCCAAGCCGGCACCCAGGCCGGCGTCCAAGCCGGCACAGTGCGCTTCGGCCCGGCGGCGGTCGCCGAGCTGCGAGCCCTCGCGCCGGAGCTTGCGGGGGGATTCGCGGTGACCGAGCTGCCGTCGGCGACGGCGCGGCTGCGGGCCCTGCGCGACCGGCTGCGGGGGCAAGCCCTGGACAGACAGAGCAGCAAAACTGCCGAACAGGAGACACGAGTCTGATGCCGAACACCGCGACGACCGCACCCGGCCAGCTGTCCGACCAACTGCCCGGACTCGCGTCGCACGCCCCGCCGGTCGCCACCGCGAACCTGCTCGTCGACTTCTACGACCTGCTGCCGAAGGCGATCGAGCGCTGCGTGACCAGCGCGGCCGACCGGGAGCCGGCCACCGGCGACCCGGCCGCGTTCTCGCCCGGGTTCGCGCTGCCCGAGCTGGACGCCCGCGTGCTGGAGTTCTTCGCCGCGGCGACCGCGCAGTGGCGGCAGCTCGGCGAGTACGGCGGGCACCGGCTCAAGCTGCTCGATCTCACCGGCAACCCGGGCACCGGCACCACCAAGACGTTCGCCTCGCTGCTGATCGTGGCCAGGGCGGTCGAGTACATCCGGCGCACCGGCGAACCGGTCACGATCTTCTCCCCGACCTCGGCGAACAAGGGCGTGGCGCTGCGGGATGCGGTGCTGCGGGCGATCGACGCCGGGCTCGTCGAGCCCGAGCAGCTGCGCGTCGTCGTGCTGGCCCCGCAGTCGTGCCGGGCGAAGCTGCGGGCCAGCCGCCTGTCCACGGACGAGCGGCTGCGCGCGCTCAACCCGCTGCTGCTGTACCGGGGCGCCGAGCCGGAGGACGTCAAGCCGATCGGCCGCCAGTTCGCCGACCAGTGCGCCGCGACGGTGCGCCGCGACCACGGCGCCAACCTCTGGTTCTCCCTCGAGCTGCGCAACTACCTGATCGCCGACACCGCCCGGGCCTTCTTCGAGCACCGCGTCGACCCGACCGACGGCGCGCCGCCGCGGCTGCACGCGCACGCCGTGTCGAGCGCGTTCGGCCTGCTCGGCTACCACCAGGGCCGGGCGCTGCTGGAGGAGTTCGGCATGACGGGCCGGGACTCCCGGCCGGCGAGCCTGCTCGTGCAGCACCTGGGCACCCCGGACATGGTGATCAACCTGCGGTACGGCGACTTCGACCGCGGTCACCTGCCGGACTACGTGCCCGACCCGGAGCGCGGCTGGTTCCGGCAGGGCGCCGACGCGCGCTTCCCGGCCGTCACCTACGACCCGTTCGAGGTGCTGGACCCGACGTTCTACACCCGCCGCCCCGCGACCTCGCCGGCGATGAACGAGCTGATCGCCACGTTCGGCGGGGACGGGATCGTGGTCTCGCTCGCCGAGTGCGTCGACCGGTACCCGCTGCTGCGCGCGCTGGTCGCCGGCACCGGCTGCGAGCTGCCGGCGGACCTGCGCACGCTTCGGGAATGGTCGGTCGCGATGGCTCTCACCGGCGTCTGCAACGCGATCGACCGCGGCCTGATCGAGGCCGACCGCGAGATCGTCGTGCACGGATCGGGCAGCTACGGCACGGCCGACTACGAGCCGATCGACCCAGCCGCGGTCACACCCGTACTCACCGTCGAGGACGTGGCCGCCGCGGTGCTGCGCCGGCAATGACCGGGCCCGACGACGCGATCGCCGTGGTCGGGTTGGCCGGACGGTTCCCCGGCTCACCCGACGTGGCGGCGCTGTGGCGCAACCTGCTCGACGGCGTGGACTCGGTGCACGACCACACCGACGACGAGCTGCGCGCGCTCGGCGTCGCCGAACCGGCGATCGCGGACCCGGCACTGGTCCGGGGGCACGGCCGGCTCGACGGGGTGTCGGTGTCTCGGTCGGAGTTCGACGCCGGGTTCTTCGGCATTCCCGAGGCCGACGTGCTGGCGATGGATCCGCAGCAGCGGCTGTTCCTGGAGCAGTCGTGGGTCGCGCTCGCCGACGCCGGTTGCGACCCCGCGGCCTTCGACGGGGCCGTCGGCGTGTTCGCCGGCTCCTCGGTCAACCGGTCGTTCCTGTACCGGCTCGCCACGATCGGCGCCGGGGCCGACCCGGAGTGGTCGCTGGTGCCGGGCTGGTCGCCCGACTACCTGCCGGCGCAGGTCGCCTACCGGCTCGGCCTCACCGGACCGGCGATGGCCGTGCAGACCGCGTGCTCCAGCTCGCTGGTCGCGGTGTGCACGGCCGCGCAGAGCCTGCTGGACTACCGCTGCGACCTGGCGCTGGCCGGCGGCGTGAGCGTCTCCGAGCCCCGGTTCCGGCGCAGCGAGCTGGTCTCCCCGGACGGGCGGTGCCGGGCGTTCGACGCGGCCGCCGACGGCAGCGGGTACGGCAGCGGCGTGGCGGTGGTGGCGCTGCGGCGGCTGGCCGACGCGCTCGACGACCGCGACCAGGTCTACGCCGTGCTGCGCGGCTGGGCGGTCAACAACGACGGCGCGGCCCGCGCCGGGTTCGCCGCCCCCGGGCTGGACGGGCAGGCGGCGGTGATCGCCGAGGCGATCTCGGGGGCCGAGCTGACGGCGGCCGAGATCGGCTTCGTCGAGACGCACGGCAGCGGCACCCCGGTCGGGGACGCGATCGAGGTGGCGGCGCTGCGCCGGGCGCTCGAGGAGTTCGGCGCGTTCGACCGGATCGCGCTCGGCGCGGTCAAGTCCAACCTCGGCAACCTGGACGCGGCCGCCGGGGTGGTCGGGCTGGTCAAGGCGGTGCTCGCGGTGCGGCACGCGGTGATCCCGCCCAACCTGCACTTCGAGCAGCCGAACCCGGCGCTGGACCTGACCGGTTTCGTGGTGCCGACCAAGACCACCGAGTGGCTCCCGCCGGGGGTGCGCCGGGCCGGGGTCAGCTCGTTCGGGCTCGGCGGCACCAACGCGCACGTGATCGT
Source organism: Pseudonocardiaceae bacterium (assembly GCA_035707525.1). GTDB lineage: Bacteria > Actinomycetota > Actinomycetes > Mycobacteriales > Pseudonocardiaceae > DASSUA01. The sequence continues at coordinate 321 of DASSUA010000559.1, read as the reverse complement.
CGAGGAGCCGCCGGCCCGGCCGGCCCGCCCCGAGCCCACCGGAACCCACGTGCTCGCGCTGTCCGCCCGCACCCCGCGGGCGCTGCGCGCGATGGCCGGCGACCTGAGCGAGCACCTGGCCGGTGCGGCGCCAAGACTCGACGACGTGGCGTCCACGCTGGCCCGGCGACCGGCGTTCGAGGTCGGGGCGGTCGTGCGGGCGCAGGCTCCCGGCGAGGCCGTCGCCGCGCTGGCCGCCTTGCACGCCCTCGGTGACGTGCGCCCGATCGGCGACCGTGTCCCAATTGACCGTGTCCCAATTGACCGTGTCCCAATTGACCG
>DASSUA010000558.1:0-10632 GCA_035707525.1 Pseudonocardiaceae bacterium | reverse complement strand
CGCTGCCGGCCCCGCCGCCGGCAACGGCCCCACCACCCCATTGCTCGCCGTACCCGGCAAGGCTTTCAATTCACGCGGATCAGCCGTCACGGCCGGCTCTCCGGCAGTTACCTGTGACGGCACATCCGCCACCAACATCACCGGCAACACCAAGATGGCCGAAACTGCCATGGCCAGCCAGCGGTGTGTAACGCCGAAGCGCAGGACGGCACGAACCGCAGTGCGGCTTAGCATCGAAGCCCTCAGAGCCCCAAGGCGCGACCTCAGCGGCCGCCACCGACCCCTCGATCCTGTCCTATCGATTGACGACCACAAATCCACCGTTCGGCGCAGAGCAGGGCGGAGTTCAGCTGCGGTGTTCGGCCCAACTCAGACCGACCGTTCGGCTCATCGCCGCACCAACGTGCTATGCCGTGCTATGCCCGTGCCATGCCCGGTCTCCCAACTCCGGGCCAGAGATCCCTGGTGCCCTCCGGTCCGCGGGCCGGTGACTTCCTGCCCTGATGCGACGGGCAGGACGGTCATACCGTCGGGAGCGGATCAGAGGAGGTAGCGATGGACACGGCTACGATGAACAAGGCGGAGACGCCCGGCTCGGGCACGATTCTGATCTTGAACCCGGCCGAGATCAACGGCCTGCCGTGGCAGGCGATCCCGGGTTGCCCCGGCACCGTCGCCAAGGACCTCTGGCGTTCCGGCGACCTGCACGACGCGCTGATCTCATACGAACCGGGCAGCGCGACGCCGGGCCGGCCCCATCCCGGTGCCGACCACCACATCTGGGTGATCTCCGGCTCGGCGTCGATCGCCGGGCGTCCGGTCGGCGCCGGCTGCTACGTCCACGTCCCGCCGGGCACCGAGCACCCCATCACCGACGTCGGCGAGGACGGCTGCCTGCTGCTGCAGATGCACCGCCCGCTGCCGAACGGGACCCCCAGGTAGGGGCGACCAGGGGCCGGTGAGCTGACCGGGGCGGATCACTGCCAGATCCATCACCTAGGGTGTGGGCAATTCCACCATGCGTTGTGGCCGGGAGAGGCTGGGCCGGCATGGATGCCCTGGTGCTGGAGGGTGTGCCGATCGCCGGCGTCCCTGAGAACGTTCGGCTGCGCGCCGGTCAGCGGTACGCGGCGGTGACCGCCGACGGCGAGCAGGCGCGGCTGCTCGCGGATCTCGTCACCGGGTTGACGCCTGCGCCGGACAAGGCCGTGGTGCGCAGTGGCGGGCCGGTTCGCCTTGTGCCCGCCGACGGCGGCCTGCTGCCGCACCTGAGCGTGCTGCAGAACCTGGTCCGCTCGTACCGGCTGATGCACCGCTCGGTCCCGAAGGCCCTCGCGGCGGACACCTGCCGGGCCTCGGCGGGCAGGTACGGCCTGGGCGAGGTGCTCGACCGGTACCCGTGCCAGATCACCCCCGGGCACCGCCGGCGCGCGGGCGTGGCCCGGGCGTTGTGCGCCGGGGCCAAGGTGATCGTCCTCGAGGACCTCGCCGGGCTGCCGACGTGGGGCAACGTTCTCGACGTCGGGCACGACCCCGAGTTGCTGAGGGCGGCGCTGCTGCTGGTGGTGTCGCGCGGCGCCGAGCCCGGCCGGACCGGCGGGTTTGTGAGGCTGGCCGGTGCTTGACCGCAGGACGTTCCTCGCCGCCGCGCTGGGTGCCGCCGGTGGCGCGGCGACCGGTTGCTCCAGCCTGCCCGGCGGGCTGGGCCTCGGCGACACCGTGCGGGTGGCGGTGCCGTGGAGCGGTGCGGAGCTGCGCGCCTTCCGCACGGTGCTGGACCGGCTGGAGGGCGTCAGCTACGAGCTGATCCCGCTCGGCGATGACATCGGGACCGCCCTGCAGACGCGCGCCGGCCGGCGGCCGGACGTGGTGCTGCTGCCCCAGCCAGGGCTGGTGGCCAGGCACCGGGACGACCTGGAGCCACTGCCCGCCGACGTGCCGGTGCCCAACCACCCGCTATGGAGCGACCTGCTCGGCGACGGCAACGGATCGCTGTACGGGTTGCCGTTCAAGGTCGCGCACAAGTCCGCCATCTGGTACCGCAAGTCGGTCGTCAGGGAGAAGCCGGCCAGCTGGAGCGATTGGCTCGCCCTCAACAAAGACCTGGTCGGCTCTCCCGTCGCGCCGCTGGCACTGGCCGGCGCGGACGGCTGGTGCCTGACCGACTTCTTCGAGAACGTGCTGCTTGGCTGCGATCCGGCCGCCTACGACAGCCTGGCTCGCAGCGAGAGCCCGCGGCTTTCGACGGAGTCGGCGGTGGGCGAGGCGCTCGACCTGCTCGGGCGGATGTGGGCCGTCGAGGGCGTGCTGGCCGGCGGGGTGCGGGGCTCCCTGGTGCGGCAGTACAGCGACGCGGTGGTGGAGGTGTTCGCCTATCGCAGGGCGGCGATGGCGGTCGTACCCGATTTCGCCGAGCCGGTGATCGACACGTTCGCGAAGTATCCGGACGACGTGGGGGTGTTTCCGTTCCCCAAGGTGGACCTGGGCCGTTGCGGTCAAGCCGCTGTCCCGCCTCTGATCGTCGGTGGCGACTTCGCGGTGCTGCTCCGCCCCGCGCACGAGCCCGCCCGCGACCTGGTGCGCCGGCTCGCCGGCGCCGATGCGGCGCTGCCATGGATCGAGGAGCCCGGCGGTTTCATCTCCGCGAATCTCGACACGGACGACAGCGTCTACTCATCTTGGCTGCAAGAGCTGGTCCCCGACCTGCGGGCGCCTGAAACCAAGATCAGGTTCGATCTCTCCGACCGGCTCGGGCGGCTCGGCGGCGCCACCGGCCTGTGGCGGGTGCTGCAGGATTTCCTCGCCAATGTGGGTGGCCGCGGCGAGGCGGCCGTGCCCGGCGCCGTAGACAAGGCGATTCGGCAGCTTGCGGACCTCGAGGAGGAGCGGTAAGGCATGGCGCTGTCGGTTGCCGGGCTGCGTATCGAGCTGGTCGGCCGGGAGATCACCGGCCGACCGGTGCCCGGACGGCCGCGCCGGGCCTACGGCCCGTTCCTGAGCGGGTTACCCGCTCTCGCGCTGATCAGCCTGCTGCTGGTGCCGATTGTGATCACGGTGGCCGCCGCGTTCCGCATGAGCGACGGGCCGGGGCTGGGCAACTTCGCGGTGCTGAAGGAGCCGCAGGCGCTGCGCGCGATCGTCAACAGCGTGATCTGGATCGGCGTCGCGCTGGCGCTGGTCGTCGCCGGCTTCTGGGTCGCCCTCGCCGGGCGCCGCGTGCCGAGATTGTGGCCCGCGCTGCGGCTGGTGCTGGTGTTCCCGTTCGCCGTCGCGGTGCTGATCTCCGGCGCGGCGTTCCGGATCATCTTCGACCCGGCGCCCGAGCGCGGAACCGTGACCGCACTGGTCACCGGGATCTTCGGGGAGAGCCCGGTGTGGCTCGGCCCCGGGCTGTTCTGGTTCGTCGTGGTCTCGGCGTTCGCCTGGACCTGGCTGGGCTACGTCGCCTCGTTGTTCCGCGCTGGCCTGGACGCGATCCCCGCCGACCTGGCCCGGACGGTCGAGGCCGAGGGCGTGCGCGGCTGGCGGCGGCTGCTGGCGGTCGAGCTGCCGCTGCTGCGCCCGATCACCGGCGTCGTGACGCTCACCCTCGTGGTGGCGGCGGTGCGGCTGTTCGACCTGGTGCTGGGCGCCGTGCCGGCATCCATGCACGACGACGCCAACGTGCTCGGGCTGCACTGGTGGCGGGTGAGCTCCGAGGGCGAGGGGCGTCCGGCCGCCCTTGCCCTGGTGCTGTTCGCGGTCGCCGCGGCGGTCGCCCTGCTCGGCATGCGCGGCCTGCGCCGGTCGTGGGCGGTGCCTGACGGCGCCCACAGCGGGGCGAGTGGCGCGGCTCAGGACGTGCGTACGACCGCGCGCACCCGACGCCGGTGGGCGGTCGTGGTCGCGCCGCTGGCCCTGCTGTGGGCGATGCCGGCGCTGGTGCTACTGGCCACCGCGCTGCACGACCCGGACGCCGCCGGGGTGGCGGGTTGGTGGCGGGCCGAGGGGATCGGGTTCGACTCGTTCACCGAGATCTCCAACGCCGCGCTGTGGTGGTCGCTGCTGTCGACCGCGCTCATCGCGCTGATCGCCACGCTGCTGGTGGTCGGCATCGGCGTGGTCACCGCCTACCTGCTGGCCTGGGGCGGCCTGCCCCGGTGGCTGGGGAGGGCGGCGGTCACCGCCTTCGTCGTGCTCGCGGTGGCGCCGGTGCAGCTGTACGCCGCCCCGCTGCGGGCGGCGGCGACCGCGGCCGGGGTGGCGGGTTCGCCGGTGTTCCTCGGCCTGGTGCACGCCGCCGCCGGGCTGCCGTTCGCCGTGCTGCTGCTGCGCGCCGCGTTCGCCTCGGTGCCGCCGAGCCTGGTGGCCGAGGCGCTGCACGGCCAGACCACCTACAGCTCGGCGATCGCCAGGGTGAGCGGGGCCTGCCGCCCCGCGCTGGTCGCGGTCGCGGTGCTGGAGTTCGTGCTGGTGTGGAACGACTTCATCGTCGGCTTCCTGATCAGCGGGGCGGGCTCCTCGCCGCTGTCGCTGCTCCTGTGGGGCGAGGCCAAGCAGTTCGCCACCTCGGCCGGCCCGGTGGCGGCCACCGCGGTGGTGGCGTCGGTGGTGCCGGTCGTGCTGCTGCTGACGACCTGGTCCACCGTCGTCCGCGGCCTCACCGCCGGGACGGCGCCCTGATGGCGTCCGCGCAGTCGGAGCAGCAGCAGCTACGCCGCGACATCTTCAAGGTGTCCGGCGCGCTCGTGCTGTCGGTCTTGGGCGAGCTGTTGGCGGACGGCCTCACCGTCCCGGGCACGGTGCGGACGGCGGTGACCGCCGCCCTCGTTGTGCTGGTGCTGATCCTGGTCACTCCGACGGTGCGGCGGCTGTGGAAGCTGCGCAGGCCCCCGGCGCAGGACGAGGCGCGTGCCCGGCTGCGCTCCCATGCCGAGCGGGCCCAGCACTGGCTGGAGGCGCTCGGGTCGTCCGGCAACGGCCTGGCCGCGGCCGAATGGTTCGAGCAGGAGGAGAAGGCCCTGCGCAAGCTGCTCGACATGACCGAGCCGACCGCCGACTCGGTCGACGACCTCGCCCGGATCGCCGACGCCCTCGACACGTGGTACGTGCGAACCCGGCGTGGTCGCGAGCTGCTCACGACCAGCGAGCGGCTGTCCTCGATCGCAAACCTCGTCGGCCGCACCGACCTGCAGGAGCTGGCGAACCTCCGCACGGCCACCGCGAACCGGCTGCTCGGCGAACTGGCCGCGGCGGCCGGCCTCCTGGACGACGAACCGGTGCCGCCGCCACCGGGCCAGGCCAATGACGCGATGCGAACCCGCCGCCTGCTCGAGCGGGGCCTGCTGCATCTGGCCCTGGCCGACCGGTGCCGGACCGACGACGACCGCGCCGACGAGGCGCGCACCGCCAGGGACCGCCTCAACGAGGCCGGCATGGCCATCCCGCGGGCCGACCTGGCCGCCGACATCGCGCTGCACATCAACCTCGCGCTGACCTACCTGTACGAGTCGGCCCTGTACGAGTCGGCGCCCGACGCCGCGTCCGAGCACGCGCGGTTGGCCATGACGCACGCCGAGACCGCGCACGACAGCAGCGCGCAGGCGCACGCCTCCGAGCTCTTCGGCGTGGCCGCCACGCTGAAGGGCAACCACGACGAGGCGCGGAGCTGGTGGCAGGAGGCCGAGCGGCGCTATGCCGAGGTCGGTGAGCGGGAGGCCCAGGCGCGGTGCCTGCAGCACCTCGGTGCGCTCGCGGTGGCCGCCGGCGAGCAGCGAGAGGCCACCGAACTGCTCACCCGCAGCGCGCGGCTTCGTGGTGGCGCGGCCGGGCACGAGGTGCTCGAGCACTACCTGGGCAAGGCCGCGTCCGCGGACCGCGACGAGACCACGCGGCCGCGCCGGGCCCAGCGCCGGCGCTGGTGCGCGTGGCCGCGCCGCCCCGTCTGAGCTAGTAGGCGGGCATCCACATGGCGGCGTCCACCGCGGGCTCGATCCTCGCGGGGTCCATGCGGGAGATCCCCGACTCGACGGCCTCGTGCGCCACGGCTACCGCGATGGCCCTCGAGATCGGGCGCAGGTCGGCCAGCGGCGGATAGAGCGCGCCCCGGTCGATCCGGTCTCTCGGCGTCAGCGCGGCCAGGGTCCTGGCGGCCACGAGGAACATGCGGTCGGTCACCACCCGGCTGCGCGAGACGATCGCGCCGAGGCCGACCCCGGGGAAGACGAACACGTTGTTGGCCTGCCCGACCAGCCGCACCGTGCCGTCCGCGAGCGGGACCGGGTCGAACGGGCTGCCGGTCGCGACGAGCGCGCGCCCGTCGGTCCAGGCGAGCACGTCGGCCGGCGTCGCCTCCGAATTCGTGGTCGGGTTGGACAGCGGCAGCACGATCGGCGCCGGCACGAGCGCCGCCATCCGCCGGATCGCGGCCGCGGGGAAGGCACCCGCCATCCCGGTGGTGCCGACCAGCACCGTCGGCGCGAGCCGCCCGACCACGGTGGTCAGGTCGTACCGGCCGGCGGGTTCGAAGCCGAGCCGGTCGAGTTCCGCCCTTGGCAGCGCGAACGGTCGCTTGTCCTCGTCGATCACGTCCCGGCCCTCGAAGATCAGCCCGCGGGAGTCGAGCAGGGCGAGCTGGCATCCTTGGCCGCCCTCCGCGGCCCCCACCGCCCGGATCAGCCGCGCGATGCCGACGCCGGCCGCGCCGGCGCCGAGCAGGACGATGCGCTGCTCGGACAGGCGCTGCCGGCGATGCTCGAGGGCGCCGAGGATGCCGGCGAGCACCACGGCGGCGGTGCCCTGGATGTCGTCGTTGAAGCTCGGGAGGCGGTTGCGGTAGCGGTCGAGCAGGCGCAGCGCGTTGTGCTGCTTGAAGTCCTCCCACTGCACCAGCGCGTGCGGGTAGCAGAGCTGGACCGCCTCCACGAAGGCCTCGACGAACGCGTCGTAGGCCGCCCCACGCAACCGCGGTTTCGGGTAGCCGAGGTAGAGCGGATCATTCAGCAGCGCCTCGTTGTCGGTGCCGCAGTCCAGGGAGACCGGCAGCGTCCGGCTCGGATGCACCCCGGCGCCCGCGGTGTACAGGGCGAGTTTTCCGATCGGGATCCCCATGCCACCCGCGCCGAGGTCACCGAGGCCGAGAATGCGCTCGTTGTCGGTGACCACGATCAGCTCGACGTCGGGACGCTCGGCGTTGCGCAGCAGCTGCGGAACCCGCCCGACGTCATCCGGTGTGATCCACACCCCGCGCGGGCGGCGCAGGATGTGGCTGAACTTGCGGCACGCCTCGCCCACCGTCGGGGTGTAGACGATCGGCGACAGCTCCTCGAGGTGGTCGAGCAGCATCCGGTAGAACAGCGTCTCGTTGCGGTCCTGCAGGGCGGCCAGCCCGATGTACTTCTCGAGGGCGTCGACCTTGTGACGGACGTGCTCGAGTTCGAGCGCGACCTGCTCTTCGATCGTGGCCACCCGCCACGGCAGCAGCCCGCACAGGTCCAAGGCCTGCCGCTGCTCGGCGCTGAACGCGGCATCCCTGTTCAGCGCCGGTTGGGCAAGCAGCGCCGGACCGCGGGGACCCGGCGCCTGCTGCAGATCTACGTGTTCCAGAGTCATAACAGCCTCCCGGGGTCGGCCCGCGTCCGGACTGGTTCGGTCAGAAACGACGCCGCAGGCGCCGCGCGAGGTCGATCCTGGCGCGGGCCATCTCGGTGGCGGCCGTGCGCGGTGGAACGCCGCCGGCCGCGATCCGGTCGAGCAGCTCCGCCGTGTTGTCCCGGATGCGCTCGGCGATCTCCGTGAACGCCTGGCCGCGGCTACCGCCCCGGTACTCGACCGCCGCGCAGATGACACCGCCGGCGTTGGCGATGAAATCGGGAACGCACAGCACGCCGCGAGCATGCAGCCTGGCCTCGGCGATGTCGGTGGCCGCGATGTTCGCGCCGGGCAGCACGATCGAGGCGCGCACCGCGTCGGCGTTGCCCTCGTCGAGCACATCCGGCTGGGCCGCCGGCACGAGCACGTCACAGTCCAGGGTGAGCAGGGCGTCCCGGTCCAGGATCTTCGCCTCCGGGTACCCGACCAGCCGGTGCTCGCCCTTGAACGCCACGATCGATTCCACGTCGAGGCCGTCGGGGTGGTACACCGTCGCGCTCGTGTCGCTCACGGCCACGACGTGCGCTCCGCGCTCGGCCAGGAACCTCGCGGCATGCCGGCCCACCGCGCCGAAGCCCTGGATCGCCACCCGCGCGCCGGACAGCTCCAGCCGGCCCGCGGCCGCCAGCTCCTCCGCGCACACCGCCAGGCCGTACCCGGTCGCCCCGATCTCATCCAGCGGGATGCCGCCGAGCACCGCCGGCAGGCCGACCGAACGGCCGATCTCGTCCCTGATCCAGGCCATCGCGATCTCGTTGGTGCCCATGTCGGGCCCGGGAATGTACTGGTCGAGATTGCCGATGCCCTGCGCGAACGCCCGGATCACCCGCTCGCGGTCCGCCGGGTCGAGTCCGTCCGGGGTACGGATGCCAGCCTTGCCACCGCCGTGCGGCAGCAGCGCGGCGGCGTTCTTCAGCGTCATGGCGCGGGCCAGCCGGGCCACCTCCGCCACGGTCACCGACGGGGCCATGCGCACCCCGCCTATCGCCGGTCCAAGGCTGACGTCGTCGACGACGACGTAACCCATGCAGCCAACCGGCAGACGCAGAACAGCTACCAACTCCGGCCCATCTTCGTCGGCCGGCCAAGGAAATACGGTCATGACGTCACGATGCCGCCGCAGCCGACCGGGACGACAGGGCACAACGTTGCGGCCCGTCAGGGACAAGGACCCGTTGAGTCAAGCCTGTCTGCTGCGCGACGCAACGCACGGGCCGGCACTCGCCGAAATTCGGTTGTGACGGATACGTCAACGAACCGCCTTCCGGTTGACGCATCCGTCACGTCTCCGATCGGTCAACCGACCCGGTGCGCCAGCGGCTATTCGATCACGTGGATGTTGTGACGGGCGCACATCCGGGTCAGGACCTGGGGCCAGACGGTGACGCTCACCTCGCCGAGGTGCGCCTTGCGCAGCAGCAGCATCTGGGTTCGGGACTGGCCGATGCCGCCGCCGATGGACAGCGGAAGCGTGCCGTCGGTGATGCCCCGGTGGTACGGCAGGTCGAGCCAGTCGAGCTGGCCGGTGAGCTCGAGCTGCTGGCGCAGGGTTGCCGCGTCGACGCGGACGCCCATCGAGCTGAGTTCGTGGCGGCGGCGGGTGACCGGGTTCCAGACGAGGATGTCGCCGTTGAGCCCGTGGGTGGGCCGGCCGCTCGGGGAGGTCGTCGGCGTGACCCAGTCGTCGTAGTCGGCGGCGCGCAGCTCGTGCGGGAAGCCGTCGTCGAGGGTCCAGCCGATGCCGATGATGAAGATCGCCGGGACTTCCTGGAGGATGCTGGTTTCGCGCTGCTTCCTCGGCAGGTCCGGGTAGCGGCTGAGCAGGTCCTCGGCGTGGACGAAGGTGATCTCCCTGGGCAGGTTCGGGTAGCGGGGGTCGGCGAGCTGCGGGAACAGCCGCTGGACGTGGTTCTGCGCGCCGTGAAGGACCGACCAGATCGCGCGCACGGCCTCCTTGAGGTGGTCCAGGGTGCGCTGGTCGGCGGTGATCGTCCGCTCCCAGTCCCACTGGTCGACGTAGGCGCTGTGGTCGTGGTCGAGGAAGTAGTCCTTGCGCACCGCTCGCATGTCGGTGCAGAGCCCCTCGCCGGCGGCCATGCCGAACTGCCGCAGCGCGAGCCGCTTCCATTTCGTCGCGGCCTGCACGACCTGGGCCTGGACCGGATGGGCGCCATCATTGGCGATCCGGAACTGCACCGGGGTGCGTGATCCGTCGCGGTCCAGCATGTCGTTGACGCCGGAGTCCGCGCTCACGATCAGCGGCACCTGCACCATCTGCAGGTTCAGCTCCGCGCACAGGCCATCCTCGATGTAGCGCTTCACGGCGAAGATCGCCCGCTGGGTCTCCCGCGGGGTCAGCAGCGAGCGGTAGTCCGCGGGCAGCACCCGGTCGATCTGTTCGTAGCTGCCGATTCCCGGCCCGGCGAGGTCGGCGCGTTTGGCATCGACGACGTCCGTCATCGTCGGCTCCCTTCCGATGTGCCAGACCGGCAGGGGTGTTCCTGGATCCGGCGGGCCCATGGTGTTAGCCCGGACAGCGCCGGAGTCAGGGCCGTTGGCCTCGCCTGGACGGCCGGAAGACCCGGAGGTGAGCCGGACGCGGGCGGGCCGGACGCGGGCCGGCCGGGGGCTGTGGCGCCGCCGGGCCAATGGTCCCTGCCGGCCGGCCCCTGTGCCTCTACCTGTGCGTTTCGGGCGGCTGGTAACTGTCGGTCAATAGACCCTCAACCAGGGAGGGCCGGCACATGCCACGAGCGCGAGAGGTCCTGGAGCGGCTGCGACCCGTTGGCGCGCCCGGCGCGGCCGGACCGGCCGGCGTGCCGGTCGACCGGCACGCCGAGGTCGCCGCCGAGCTGGAGCCCGTGTTCGCCGCGCTGGCCGACGCCGGGTCCGAGGTCCAGCGGCTCCTGGAGGCGGGTGCGGCGGAGGCGGGCCGGCGCCGGGATCTGGCGTCGCGCCGGGCGGCGCAGATCCTCGCCACGGCCAGGCGGGACGCGCAGGCCG
>DASSUA010000557.1:0-9418 GCA_035707525.1 Pseudonocardiaceae bacterium | reverse complement strand
ATTGACTCGGGCGAGACAACACAACGTTGGTGTGGTGCACGACCGCCGCCGGGCGACACCTGCTCGTCGTGGTGGTGGCCGCTGCCGGCGGCCGAGACTACATCGTCACGGCACGCGACATGGATGACGACGAAAAGGCCTCGTTCCGCCGGAAGGGACGCTGAAGGATGAGCGGAGACAAGTTCGAAGAACTGCGCAGCTACTACGACCAGACGAGCCTGCCCGAGTCGGTGGAGCGCGCACAGCGCGACGACCGGGTCGCTGACGAGGTGATGGTGTCCACGTCGATCCGGTTGCCCCAGTCGCTGATGCGGCAAATACGCGAGCGCGCCGCCGCAGCGGGGGTTCCGGCGACAACGCTGATCAGGCAATGGGTCATCGACCGGATGACCGCATCCGAGGCGGAGTCGGTCATCTCGGTGGACGACCTCAAGCGGTTCATTGCCGAGCGAGCCCACCCAGCCGCCTGACCCGGCAGGAAGTCGCGATACCGGGAGCCAGATCGGCGTAAACGCACCGAACCATTGGCTTGGTTCATTCCATGACTGCCCGAGGACAAGATCGGCTGAGGTTGCGATCCCACACTCGCCGTACACTTCCCCTAATTCAGAGACCAGCACGTGCAGGCCAGCTGAACAGGGAGAACGCCAACATTGAATTGATCGTCGTCGGCGAGGCGCGCACGCTGGCAATTGTGTGGAGACCGCCGGTTCGGATAAGCCGAAGCCAGGATTGTAACCCTATTTCTACATTAGCTTCCGTCTGGCCGGCGGACAGTCCTGGATGGCCCGCCGATCCTGGCGGTCTACGGTGTCGTGGTACGGGAGGTGGTACGCTTGTCGGTATGAGTCGGGATCTGGAGCGACTACTCGACCTCCTCGACGCCGCCGACGAGGACACCGCCGGGACATCCATCCGCCTGCCGACCAACCTGCGGGACGCGGCCGTGGTGGCGGTGAAGCTGGGCTGGGCATCGTCGACAACGGAACTGACGGTGCATGGGTTGCGCTACGCGCTCGAGGCGTACGCGCAGCGGGCGGTGCTCGACGCGCACTACCAGGCGCATCCGCAGGTCCGCCCGGACCTTGCCGAGGTAGCGTTGGCCACGGCCAAGATCGACGGAAGCGCGCTGGCCGGGAGGCCGGACCTGGTACGCCGCGCCGCCGCCGAGGTGGACACCGTGACGGACCACCCCACCCCAGACGACGTGCTGATCTACGCAGCAGGGCTGGCCGCGGCGGTCGCGTGAGCCAGGTCAAGACCGTCCTTCTGGACAACGAGGCCGTCCAAGCTCTCGCCGACCCTGGCCACCGCAAACATAGGCAGGTCATCGCAGTCGTGGAGGCGCTCGCGGCCAGGAACCTGCGGCGTGTCGGGTCGGCGCGGCTGGTAGTGCCCACGGCGGTCCGAGTCGAGGCCGGTTGGAACCGACGCTCGCCGAAGGGCGCCGTGCTCAACCGCCTGCGGGTCGGCGATGAGCCACTGGACGGTGACGCCGCCAACCGGGCCGCGGGCGTGCGAGCGGCCCTGGCCGTATCGGTGGCGGACGCACACCTCGCGGCCACACTCGCGGCCACAACCAAGCCGCACGCCATACTTACCAGCGACCCAGACGACCTTCGTCGCATCGCAAAGCATCTCGGGGTCGAGCTCGCCATAGTCACCATCTGACCCGAATCCGCGAGTAGTGGCGTGAGTGGAGGGCTCCCGCTTCTGTATATATGCGCCGTGGGGGAGCCGTTGACCAGGGTGGCTGGGTCGTGGGTGGCGCGCGGTGAGCATCTCGCCCGGCTCGAAACGCCGCTGCTGGGCAGCCGTGGATGCGGATGCGCCGAGGGCGGTGGTGATCTCCGCTGTATTTGGGACGGCTGGGTTGGTAAGACCACCCTTGCCGTGCACTGGGCGCACCGCGCCCGGGACCGGTTCCCGGACGATCAGCTGCACGTCGACCTCGCGGCTACGACCCAGACCGGCCGATGAACGCGGGCGAGGCACTCGGCCGGATCCTCGGTGCCCTCGGCATTCCGACTCAGGATCTCCCGGCCGACGTCGACGAGCGCGCCGCCCGGTCCGCACCGAGGTCACCGACCGCGGCTGCTGCTCGTGCTGGACAACGCCGGCTCGACCGAGCAGGTCCGGCCGCTGCTGCCGGGCACGCCGTCCTGCCTGGTGCTGGTGACCAGCCGGGACAGTCTCGGCGGGCTGGTAGCGCTGCACGGCGCCCGCTGGATCGAGCTGGACCTGCCGCCGGAGGCGGATGCGGTCGAGCTGCTCGCCCGGCTGGTCGGCGACCGGGTCGCCGCCGAGCTGGCGGCCGACGGTTCTGACGACCGGGCGGCGGCGCTGACCGGGCTGCTGGACCAGTACCGGCTACCTCGCCGAGGCGCTGCACGACGCCGGCCGCCCGAGCGACGCTGCCGCCAATCACGAGGCGGCGTTGGCCATCGTGGCCGAGACCGGTGACCAGGACGAGCGCACCCGGGCGCTGGCCGGCCTGGCCCGCGCCCGCGACCCCGGCGCCGGCCAGGCCGGTGAGCTCGGCGACGTCAGTGCACCCCGGCCATGGCCCGCCGGATCAGCGGCGCCGTGACCGCCAGCGGCACGCGATACTGGGCCGCCATGTCAGTGGTCCCGCGTTCGAGTACGGCCGCCCCGCGTCCGCTGCGGTTCCCGGTGCGGGTGCGGCCGGGAGCCCGGCGGACGGCCGTCGGCGGGCGCTGGGACGGCCCGGGCGGGCCCGCGCTGCTGGTCACGGTCGCGGCGCCGGCCGTGGAGGGCAAGGCGAACGCCGCGGTCACCGAGGCGATCGCGGACGCGTTCGGCGTGCGCCGCTCGCGGGTGGCGATCGTCGCCGGCCACCGGGGCCGGGACAAGCTCGTCGAGCTCGAGTCGCCGCCGCCGCACGCCCGCGAGCGGTTGGGTGAGCTGCTGGACGGCGGCAACCGGTCGTAACGGTTATGACAACCGCTGCCGCAGGTAGGGTGATCGGATCCGTGACGACCCCCCGTGGAGGGAGCCGCCATGTCCAGCCTCGGCCTTGCGCTGGGTCTGGGCGCGGCCGTGCTGCTGGTTTCGGTGCTCGCCGTGCGGGTCTCGGTTCGGCTCGGGCTGCCGTCGCTGCTGATCTACCTCGGGATCGGGTTGCTGCTCGGCGAGTCGGGCCTCGGCATCAACTTCGAGGACCCCGATCTGACGCAGGCGCTCGGCCTGGCCGCGCTGGTGCTGATCCTCGCCGAGGGCGGCCTGACCACCCGCTGGACCGCGGTGCGGCCGGCGCTGGGTGCCGGGATCGCGCTGGCCACGGTGGGCGTGGCCGTCAGCATCGGGGTGACGGCGCTCGCGCTCAACCTGCTGCTGGACCTCGGCTGGCGGATGGCGCTGATCTGGGGCGCGGTGCTCGCCTCGACCGACGCGGCCGCCGTGTTCAGCGTGCTGCGCGGCACCCGGGTCGGGGGCAGGGTCGTCGGCGCGCTGGAGCTGGAGTCGGGCATCAACGACGCGCCGGTGTTCATCCTGGTGGTGCTGCTCGCCGCCGGCGAACCGCTCACCTGGTGGTCGCCGCTGCTGATCGGCTACGAGCTGCTCGCCGGCGCGGCGGCCGGCGTGCTGATCGGCCTGGTCGGAGCCTGGCTGCTGCGCCGCTCGGCGCTGCCGGCGACCGGCCTGTACCCGGTGGCCACGGTCGCGATGTGCGTGCTGGCGTTCGCCGCCGGACAGCAGCTGCACGCCTCCGGCCTGCTCGCCACGTACGCGGCCGGCCTCGTGCTCGGCAATGCCCGGCTGCCGCACCGGGCCGACACGCTCTCGTTCGCCGAGGGGCTCGGCTGGCTGGCCCAGATCGGTCTGTTCGTGCTGCTCGGGCTGTTCGCCTCGCCGTCGGAGCTGCCGGGGGTCCTGCTGCCGGCGCTGGTCGCCGGCGTGGTCGTGGTGGTCGCCGCGCGGCCGCTGTCGGTGCTGGTCGCGGTCGCCCCGTTCCGGGTGCCGTGGAGGGAGCAGGGGTTCATCGCCTGGGCCGGGCTGCGGGGCGCGGTGCCGATCGTGCTCGCGCTGATCCCGCTCGCCGCCGGCGTCGATGGGGCGAGGGTGCTCGTCAACGCGGTGTTCGTGCTGGTCATCGTGTTGACCTTGCTGCAGGGCGGCACGCTGCCGCTGGTGGCCAGGTGGTTGCGGGTGGACGAGCCGGCCGAGGCGAGCGAGGTGGAGGTCGACTCGTCGACGCTCGACGAGCTCGACGCCGACCTGCTGCAGGTGCGGATTCCGCCCGGTTCCCGGCTGCACGGGGTGTACCTGCCCGAGCTGCGGCTGCCGGTGGGGGCGACGGTGAGCCTGGTCGTGCGCAACGGGTCCGGGTTCACCCCGAACTCGACGACCCGGCTGCAGGTGGGCGACCAGCTGCTGGTCGTCAGCACCGCCCGCGCCAGGGACCTGACCGAGCGGCGGATCAGGGCCATCCACCGCGCCGGCCGGCTCGCCAGATGGCTGGGCGAGACCGGCCGTTGACCCCTCGCCTTCCGGCGCCGGCGGTGCGACGCTCCATGGGTGCGCGGCAGGTTCATCGCCGGCGCGGTCCTGGTGGCCGCGCTCGTCTCCGCCGTGGTCTCGCTGCGCGGCCAGGTCGAGCCGACGGTGGCCCAGCCACCCCAGCCGCCGGTGCCGACGACCACCCGCGCCGAACCGACGATCCTGCCGGTCCGGCCGGCGGAGCGCAGCGCCCGCTGGCGGGTGTACGGGGTACCGCCCGGCACCGCCACCGTTCGCGCCGACCCCGAGCACGTCGTGCTGTTCCACGTCGACGACCCGCTGGTCGAGCACCCCAGGGGCGTGCTCGTGGTACGAAACCGGGACGGCTCCGGGATCGAGACCACGTACCGGCCGCAACCGGTCGGCTGGGAACCGGCGGACTGGCTGATCATGGACGGGTCGCTTTACGTGATCGAGGTCCTGGTGATCGAGGGCGACGGCTTCGGCAGCCGGCTGATCCGGTTCGACCTGACCAGCCGGCGCACCGACCAGATACCGGTGCACGCGGTACAGCGGCTGGCGCCGAGCCTGCTCTCGGTCGGCGACGAGCTGATCGGCATCGGGGTCAGCGCCAGGAACCAGATCGAGAACTGCGCCGTGGCTATCCGACCGAGCACCGGCGAGGAGCGCGTCGTCGCGTGCGGGCTGGTGCTGCCGATGCTCGAGCCGGCCGACGGCGGCGTGCTGATCAAGCTGCCGGACAACTCGCCGAACGGCTGCGCGGTGCGGCTGCTGCTGCCCGGCCGCAACTCCTACGGGCTGCCGATCTTCGTCGGCTACTGCCGGCAGCGGCAGATCATCCCCCTCGGCCGCTGGCAGGCCTACCAGCTCGACGGCCCGTTCCCGGCCCAGCCGCTGCAGGCCACCGACGGCAGCCGGGAAGTCGTGCTCGGCTCGGCGAAGGTGTCGGCGGTGGTCTGCCACGGCCGGCTCTACTGGGTCTCCGGTGGGGACCGGGGCGATCCGCACGGGGTCGAGGTGCTGCGCTGGACCCCGGGCGCGGAGGAGGTCGAGGTCGTGCACCGCAACCAGGGTCGTACCCAGCTCGGCTGGCCGACGTGCGCCGGCGGGACGCTCACGGTGCCGGTGCGCAGCCCGCCGGAGGACGGTTCGAAGCTGATCGAAGTGCGGGTGCTCGACCGGCCCTGAGCGGCGCCGTCGCGGGGTCGGCCACAATGGCGGGGTGACCGACCAGGTGGCCGAGCCGGCCTCGACCGACGAGAACCGCCCTCCCGAGACCGGCCCCCCCGAGACTGGCCCTGCCGACACCGCCGACACCGCCGACACCGCTGGCACGAGGCCGCCGGCCCGGGTAGGGCTGCTCGCGATCGCCGCCGGGCTCGTGCTCGCCGCCGATGTGGCGACCAAGGTGGCCGCGGTAGCGCAGCTGGAGGGGGAGCGGCCGGTCCGGCTCCTCGGCGGCGCCGCGTACCTGGTGCTGTTCCGCAACTCCGGGGCCGCGTTCTCGATGGCGACCGGGCTGACCTGGCTGCTCACGCTCATCGCGATCGCGGTCGTCATCGTGATCATCAGGCTGGCGCCCAAGCTGCGCTCGCCCGGCTGGGCGATCGGGCTCGGGCTGGTCCTGGGCGGCGCCGCTGGCAACCTGGTGGACCGGCTGTTCCGCGCCCCGGGTCCGCTGCGCGGCCATGTGATCGACTTCTTCAGCGTGTTCGCGCCGGACGGCAGTGTGTTCCCGGTGTTCAACGTCGCCGACTCGGCGATCGTCGTCGGCGGCCTGCTGCTCATGCTGCTCGCCGTGCTCGGCCATGACTACGACGGCACCCGCCACCGTGGGCGCGAGGAGCCGGCGGGGTGAACCAGGTCCGTTCGCTGCCGGTGCCGGACGGGCTCGACGGCATGCGCGTCGACGCCGGGCTGGCCAAGCTGCTCGGGCTGTCCAGGACCGCGGTGGCCGGCCTCACCGAGTCTGGTGCGGTGCTGGTCGACGGCCGCCCGGCCGGCAAGTCGGACCGCCTGGTGGCCGGGGCCGCCCTGGAGGTGACGCTGCCCGACGTGCGGCGCGAGCCGGCCGCCGAGCCCGAGCCGAGCCCGGTCGACGGGCTCGTGGTCGTCTACCAGGACGACGACGTGGTCGTCGTCGACAAGCCCGTCGGGGTCGCGGCGCACCCCAGCCCGGGGTGGACCGGGCCGACCGTGGTCGGCGGGCTGGCCGCGATGGGCATCCGCATCGCCACCTCGGGCGCCGCGGAGCGGCAGGGCGTCGTGCACCGGCTCGACGTCGGCACCACCGGGGTGATGGCGGTAGCCAAGTCCGAGCACGCCTACTCGGTGCTCAAGCGCGCGTTCAAGGAGCGCAGCGTCACCAAGGACTACCACGCGCTCGTGCAGGGCCACCCGGACCCGACGCGCGGCACGATCGACGCCCCGATCGACCGCCATCCCCGCCACGACTACAAGTTCGCCGTCGTCGCCGGCGGCAAGCCGTCGGTGACCCACTACGAGCTGATCGAGGCGTTTCGCGCGGCGTCGCTGCTCGACGTGCGGCTGGAGACCGGGCGCACCCACCAGATCCGGGTGCACTTCGCGGCCCTGCGGCACCCGTGCTGCGGCGACCTGACCTACGGCGCGGACCCGGTGCTGGCCCGCCACCTGGGGCTGACCAGGCAGTGGCTGCACGCCCAGCGCCTGGCGTTCCCGCACCCGGCCGACGGCCGGTGGGTCGAGTTCACCAGCCCCTACCCGGCCGACCTGCAGCATGCCGTGGACGTGCTGCGCGCCGAGTAGTGCCGAGTAGTGCCGACCCTGCCGCGCGCTGTCCTGGCCTTGACGGTCGGCCTGGTTCTCGCCGGGTGCCCGGCGCCGCCGGCCGAGCCGGTTCTGGGCACCGAGCTGCTGGGGCCGGAACCGGGCGAGCGGGTCGTCGACTACCTCGCCAGGGCGGCGGGGACGCTGCCCACCGGCGACCAGGCGTGGGCGCTCGTACAGCTGGCCGAGCCGCTCGGCGCCGAGGCCGCCGCCGCCCTCGTTGGCGGCGTGCGGGTGTCACGCGTCGTGTTCCGGGTCCGGTTACCGCGCGTGCAGACCGCGCTCGTCACCGTCCCCGTTCCGGGCCAGCGCCCGGTCGAGGAACTGACCGGTGCGCAGCGGCAGGCCGCCGCCGACCGGGAACGCGCGGCGGAGCGGGCCGCCGCGGCCGGCCAGCGCCGCGCCGCCGAGGTAGCCGCCGTGGAGGCCGCCGAGCTGCGCGCCGGCTGCGTCTGCGTGCTGGCGCTGCTCGTGCACGCCGACCGCGCCGCGCTTCGCGCGCTGGCCGCCCGCCCTCCGGTGCGCGCGATCCACGCCGCCACGCCGGGCCTGCCGCTGCCGTCGGTGGCGGTGTCGCCGCTGCTGCCCGAGCAGACCGAGGTCGCCGGCCCGGTCCCGGACGACGGCCCCGTGCCGAGTCCCCGCGCTAGTCCCGCAGCATCCAGGTGAGCGCGTCGTCCCCGCCGCCCGGCCGGGGGCTCCACCGCACCGACGCGAGCTCGGTCCCCTCCGCCAGCACGTACACCGTGTGCCCGCCGGCGGTTTCGCCCGGCCGCAGGCCGCTGCGGTGTGGCGGGCGCGACGACAGCGACACCGGCGCCTTGGACACCTCGGCGCCACCGGCATCGACCAGCACGAGGTGCTGGTCGGGCGGCATGGACAGCGGCACCGAGCCGCGGTTGGTCAGCTCGGTGTGCACCACGACCGAACGCTCACCGGGCTGCAGCCGGTACCCCGCCGCGGTGAACAGGAAGTCCGCCGGGTCGACCACCTCGACCAGGTGGATCGACACCCGCTCGTCCTCCGACACCTTGCCGTGCAGCACGTCGCCGACGGCGCCGGTCCGCCTGCCGGGCTCGGGTGGCCCGGCCGGCGCGGTGCGCACGGTGCCGGAGGTGCCCGCCACGTCCTGGTCACCGCGCGCCCACGAGGCGACCTGCGGCGGCCCCCACGTTCCCACCGGGTCGATCCGGCTTGCCGCCGGCGCACCGTGCTGACCCGTGGAGACGTGATGCGTTCCGGTGGGCCCGTGACCGGCCGGGTGTGGGCCGGCGGGGACGTGCCCGGGGTGGGGTGGGCCGGCGGGGACGTGCCCGGCCTGCTGACCGGTGGGGCCGTGGTAGGCCGGACCGCCCTGGGGTCCCTGCCGGTGCGCGGCCGGTGGCATGGGGCCGTGGGGTGGTCCTGGCTGCGCGGGCCAACCCGGCCTGGCCAGGGCGTAGCGCAGGGCGGCCTGGTCGCACTCGACCCCGACGACGAGCGGGAGTCCCATCGCCGCGAGCGCGGCGAGCCGGGCGGCGACCTCGCGGGCGTCCATTCCGGCCCGGGCCGCCAGGTCGTGTACCGCCACCCGGCCCACCTCGGCCACCAGCGCCAGCAGACGGACGTCGACCGGATCGGGCGTGACCACGACTGGAAACGCTACCGTGCCGCCCGCCCGCTCACCCGAGAATGGCACTGGCCACCACGTCGCGCGCATTTCGCAAACCGTGGAGAAAGACCGGTCCGGAAACGCGCAATCGTCACGGCGGCTGGCGCCAACTGGGCGCCGTCGTTAGGTTGCCGCTGATGACCGAGACCGATCTCAACCTTGGCGACGGCCGCACGCTGCACGTCTACGACACGGGCGCGGACGGGGATGGACGCCTCGCGGTCATCTGGCACCACGGCACGCCCAACATCGGCGCTCCGCCGGCGCCGCTGTTCCCCGACGCCGCCCGGCTCGGCATCCGCTGGGTGTCCTACGACCGCCCGGGGTATGGAGGATCGACGCCGCGCCCCGGTCGCGACGTGGCGTCGGCCGCGGCCGACACCCGCTGCGTCGCCGATGCCCTCGGCATCGGCCGGTTCGCCGTCATGGGCCATTCCGGCGGCGCGCCGCACGCCCTGGCCTGCGGCGCGTTGCTGC
>DASSUA010000556.1:0-2624 GCA_035707525.1 Pseudonocardiaceae bacterium | reverse complement strand
CACGCCCTCGGCGACGGGGGTGGCCGCGGTCACCGGTACGGCCACGGTCGCGAGTTGGCCACGCAGCGCGGCCCACGCGGTGCGAGCGCGGCCGGTCGGGTAGGCCTGCCGGTACGCGGCCCGGGCCGTGTTGTAGCCGGCCCAGGCGGCGGTCGGGTCGGTGACGTTGTGATCGATCGACCAGCGGCGGGCGGCCCAGGTCCGGACCGGGAACGCGCGGTAGCGCTCGGCGGAGAACACCGCCCCGGTGCCGTCGATGATCCCCGAGTCCTGCAGCTGCACGTGCTGCACCCGGCGGGTGTGCAGCCCCCACAACCACGGCGACAGCAGCGACAGCAACCCGAACGCCACCGCCGCAGCGTTGGGCACCAGCCCCGGGCCGGCGAAATGCGCGTAGTTGATACCGGCGACCGCCGCGGCGATCAGATAGGAGGCGCGGCGCAGCCGGGCCGCGGTCACCGTCGCCTTGGCCAGCAGCGCGTCATGGGCATGCCAGCCCACATACACCGCGATCGACTCCACCGCGGCGGCGAACAGCACCGCCAACGCCAACCGCGCCGGCCACGCCCACCACCCCGGCGCGATCTCCCCGAACGCGTACGCCAACTGCCCATACACCGCGGCCGCGTTGACCACCAACAACGGCACCAACAGCCGCACCCGGGCCAGCAACCGCCCGCACACCACCCGGCGGGCCGCCCGCCGCTCGGCCCGCTCCCGAGCCCGCTCCTGCGCCCGTTCCCGGGCGTGCTCCCGGGCCACCCGGTCCGCGTCAAGCGCGGCCTGCCGCTCAGCCGCCGCGCGCTCGCGCTCCCACTGCGCCCGCACCCGGGCCCGGTCGACCTCCGCCCGCACCCGAGCCGCCTCGGCAGCCAGCTGCGCCTCCGACACCGACGCGGCCAACCGCACCGGCCTGCCCCAAGTCCTCACCGGCCACCCCCAGTGCCATGGGCGGCGATCTGGGCCCGGACCGCCGTCATCTCGTGCGCCTTGGCCAGCAGCAGCACATCGATCTCGACCGATGGGGTGCCGTCCCCGACGAACAGCCGCAGCGCGGCACCCAGGTAGGTGCGGGCGGCGGCGACCCCGGCGTTGAACCCGTCCCAGTACCGCTGCGATTCCAGCGGCAGCGTCGGGTCGTTCGGTTTGGGCAGTTCGGCGGTCAACTCGACCAGGGCCGCGATGAAGTCGACCGGCGCGGGGGCGCTCATCGGTCGGCCCGGATCAGGTATGGGTTGATCGCCGTCGCCGCGTCCTGCTCGCACACCGCGCGGTCGTGGGCCATGCCCTCCGGGCAGGTCGCCAGCAGCATCGGCCGCCCGTCACGCAGGACCCGCTCGACGAAGCACCGCTGGTCGCAGAACTGGCAGTAGGGTCCCATCACCGATCACCGCCGCGAGCCAGGTCAGCCACGGCTGCCTGGGCGAGCTGGGCGGCGAAGCCGTCCTCGTCGTCTTCGAAGTACCGGTAGCGCGTGGGGGTCAGGTAGCCGGGCCGGTCGCCGGCGACGATGCGCCGGACCTGGGGGACCAGCTCGGCAGGGCGGGGGAGCACGCCGATGGCGAGGTAGCGGATGGCGGTCAGTTCGCCGCCGTGGGCCTGGGGGGAGCAGGATCCGTAGTACCAGCCGCGTTCCTCGGTCCAGCCAAGCCATACCGACCGGTCGCCCCAGCCGGCGGCGGTGGCGGTGGCGGCGAGTTCGACCGCGCCGTCGAGCGGGTCGTTGAGGTCGGCGAACCAGTCCGCGACGCCGATGCCGTCGGCCTCGAGCGCGTCGACGATGGCGCGGAGGTAGGTCTCGTGGGGTGCGCTCATGATGCGGCCTCCCAGGTGCGGCGCACCGCCGGGTCGTCAACCCGCCTGCCCGGTCCGCCGCCCGCCGGCGGCGACGGCGACCCGGCCGCCGGCCGGTAGGCGCTGTGGATGGCGCTGGCGCCGGCCCAGCCGGCGACCGCCAGCCGTTCGGCGAGCTCGCCGATCAGCTCCGCGGCCAGTGCCAGCACCATCACCATCACGCTGACCAGCAGCAGTGCCAGGTAGGCCGCCGCCACCAGGGCCGGCATTGGTCGCACGGCGGTCCGCCACGCCGACCCGCGCCCGGCCGCGGTCGTGGCGGTCATGACGCGCCGCCTTGGGCGGCGAGGCGGGCCAGGTAGGTGCGGCCGGCGACGCGGTCCACCTCGCCCGGCCGGCCGCGGTCGGTGGGGTAGTCGCGGGGGGCCAGGCCGCTGGTCGGCAGCGGGGTGCCGGCGCGGGCGGTGGCGTGCAGCCGCTCGGCCAGGGTGTCCCAGTCGGGGTCGCCGCGGTCGTCGTCGACCACCTCGACCTCGACGGGCACGGTGATGCCCAGCTCGGCGGCGGCGGTGCGCACGAGGTCGGTGTAGGCGGCGGCGTAGGCGGCCAGGTCGGCCTCCCACAGCGCCTCCAGCGCGTCGACCTGCTCGTCGATGGCGTCGACCTGGTCGTCGTCCAGGCCGTCGTGGTAGCGGTCGCTGATCGCGTCGCAGGCCTGCTCGTACAGCGCCTCCACACCCAGGTCCGACAGCACCTCGGCGGGATTGAGCCGCAGCCGCACCGGCTCGGTACGCCAGCCCAGTAGCTGATCCTCGGGGGCGGTGGCGAGC
>DASSUA010000555.1:0-9099 GCA_035707525.1 Pseudonocardiaceae bacterium | reverse complement strand
CAGCTCGGGCACCAGCCGGCCGGCCTCCATCTTGGCGAAGTCGAGCATGCCGTTGACCAGCCGGCGCAGCCGGTTCGCATTGCGGGCGACCAGCTCCAGCCGCTCCCGCTGGCGCCCGGTCAGCGGCTGCTCGCGGTCGTCGAGGGCGTCGGCGACCGGCGCCAGGATCAGGGTGAGCGGGGTGCGCAGCTCGTGGCTGATGTTGGAGAAGAACGTCGTCTTGGCCGCGTCGAGCTCGGCGAGCGCCTGCGCCCGGCGTCGCTGGGCCTCCAGCACCCGGGCACCGCCGATCGCCGTGCCGATGTGCCCGGCGCTCAGGTCGAGGAAGGACCGGTAGCCGTCGTCGAACGGGCGGCGGTCGCTGACCCCGACCACCAGCACGGCGCTGGCCGCCGGCACGGTGCTGGTCGCCGGCACGGTGCCGGCCGCATGCACGGTGCCGGCCGCATGCACGGTGCTGGCCGCATGCACGCCGGGTTCGAGGATCGGGACGACGTACGCCGACGGTTCGCCCGCGCCGCCGGGGCCGGAGACGAGCGCGCTGGCTCCGCTCTCGGCGACCTCGTCGACCGGCCACCGGTCCGGCTCGCCGCAGCCGGCGACCTGCTCGAACCTGCCGCCCGGGCGGCGCAGGTGCACCTGGCCGAACCGGACGTCCTCGGCGTTGCCGACCAGCACGGTCATCGCCCGCTGGCAGGCCGCCTCCGCGCTCGGCGCGTCGACCAGCTGCGCGGCCAGCGAGCTAAGGGTGGTCAGCCGGCGGGCGCCGACGATCCGGTCGGTGGTCTCGGTCACCGCGCAGAAAACCCCGCCGGTGGCGCCGGACTCGTCGATGATCGGGCTGTAGGAGAACGTGAAGTAGCACTCCTCCAGGTAGCCGTTGCGGTCCAGCAGCAGCAGCTGGTCGTCCGACCAGGTCGCCCCCTTGCCGGCGAGCACGCCGGCCAGCATCGGCCCGATGAGCTCCCAGATCTCCGGCCAGACCTCCTTGCCGGGTGAGCCGAGGGCATGCGGATGCTTGGACCCGAGCATCGGCCGGTAGCCGTCGTTGTAGATCAACGTCAGCTCCGGTCCCCACCAGAGCACGATCGGGAACTTCGAGGTCAGGCACACGCCGACCGCGGTGCGCAGGCTCGGCGGCCAGTTCCGCATCGGCCCGAGCGGGTTCGCCGACCAGTCGAACTCGGCGACGAGGCGCCCCAGCTCACCGCCGGCCTGCAGGACGCTGGCCCGCCACTGCGCGACCTGGCCGTCGACCTCGAGATCCCCGATCATGCTGTCCCCTCGCGCGCCCCCGTGCACCGGTCCGCCCCAATGATGCGCATCGCGGCGCACACCGCCAACCCGGGGCCGGCGCTGGCACACTGGCGGCCGTGTCTCACCTCCAGTTTGCTCTCGACGTGCATCGCGCAGTGTCGGCGGATCCCCGCGTTCCGCTGTGCTGGTCGCCGTTCTCGGTCGCCAGCGCCCTCGGCCTGCTGACGCATGGGGCCGCCGGCGAGACCAGGGCACAGCTGCTGGGGCCGCTGGGCGATCTCGATGAGCTGACGGCGCTGCTGGCCAGGGCGTCGAGGCTGGACGATCCCGGCTACGACGAGCAGCGGCCGGTCATCGCGGTGTCCAACACGCTGTGGGTGGACGCGCGGATCAGGGTCGAGCGGGCCTTCGCCGAGCAGCTGGCGGCCTGGCCGGGCGGCTCGGTGCGCAACGCGCCGTTCCAGGCCGAACCCGAGAAGGCCAGGGAGGCCATCAACGCCGACGTCGCCGAGACCACCCGCCGGCTGGTCCGCGAGCTGGTTCCGGGGGGCGCGATCGACTCCGACACCGTTTCCGTCCTGGTCAACGCGATCTACCTGAGGTGCGCCTGGCGGTCGAGGTTCACCGAAGGCGCGACCGCCCCGCGGCCGTTCCACGCGCCGGGCGGGACCGTCGAGGTGCCGACGATGCAGCTCGAATCGATGGTGGGCTACGCCGCGACGGACGGCTGGCAAGTCGTCTCGCTGCCCGCGGCCGGCGGCGTGGAGGCGGTGATCCTGCTGCCGGACGCCGACCTCGCCGGCGCCGAGCCGCGGTTGACCGCGCAGTCGCTCGCCACGCTGCTGGCCGCGCCGCGCCCGCACGATCTGCTGCTGTACCTGCCCAGGATCAAGGTCTCCACCCGAGCCGACCTGTCCGGCGCGGTTCACGCGCTCGGCGTGCGCGAGGTGTTCACCGAACGGGCCGACCTGCGGCCGATGAGCCCCGACCCGCTGTACGCCCAGCAGATCTTGCACGAGGCCATCCTCAAGCTCGACGAGCAGGGCCTGGAGGGCGCCGCCGCGACCGCCATAATGATCGGAATCACCTCCTTTTCCCCGCCGCCGCGGCCGGTGATCGTGACCGTGGACCGGCCGTTCCTGCTGCTGGTGCGGCAGCAGCGCACCGGCGCGGTGTACTTCCTGGCCAGGGTCACCGACCCGGGCCGGTCCTAGACACCGCGTATCCCCAAGTGCGCAAACCGGCGCCGGTCGTTGTCCGGGCCGGCGGGCGCCGCTTACGTTCGAGCGGTGGAGCCCACGATCTCGCGCGGCATCGACGTCGCGGCGGCCCCCGAGGTGGTGTGGTCGCTGGTAAGTGACCTGCCGCGAATGGGCGAGTTCAGCCCGGAGAACATCGGCGGCCGGTGGGTCGACGGCGCCACCGGGCCGGCCGTCGGAGCCCGGCTGCTCGGCACCAACCGCAACGGTGCCAGGCAGTGGACGACCAAGGTCACCGTCGTCGAGTGCGAACCCGGGCGGTTGCTCACCTTCGACGTGCGCACCCGGTTCGGCATCCGGGTGTCGCGGTGGTCCTACGAGATCACGCCGACCGGCGCCGGCTGCCGGCTGACCGAGCACTGGTACCGCGTGGGCAGCTGGGTGGTGCGCCGGTTCCTCGGCCCCAAGGTCACCGGGCGGGCGGACCGCCCGGGCTTCAACGTCGTGTCGATCGAGCACACGCTCGCCGCCGTGAAGGCCAGCGCCGAATCATGATCGTTAGGCTGTTCGAGCGACGGGAGTAGCGACTCTGTAACGCCTTGAGACCGGCCGACGGTTAGTGGATCGGCGCGACTACGCGCCGGATCCATGACGCGAGGGCTCGGGGACCTTCGCTGCCCGAGAGGTGGCTCGTCGCATGCGGTCTCTGTTGGCCCGTAGTCGCTTCCTGTCCTCTATCGGCCGCGCCACGGTCGCCGCGCTCGCGGCGTTCAGCATGGTCGCGGCGGTCACCACGCTGACCGCGCCGCCGGCGCGGGCGGCCGAGAACGGGGTCGAGGACCTGCTCGCGGTGCTCGGCGCCGGCCCGCCGAACCCGCACACGCTGTCGTCGTGGACCTCGGGCCTGGGCAATATCGGAAAGCTCGCCGAGCCGTTACCCCTGGTGTCGGCCAGCCCCGGCGGCCTGCTCGGGTTCACCGACCTGTTCGCCAAGTCGGTGACCGACGAGCTGGCCTCGGCGGTCGACTTCGACGACCTGAGCGTCGACAGGGACATCACGATCGACGGCGACCGCACCGGGCACCTGCGCACCCAGGTCAGCGACCTCGACGGCGGCAAGCGCCTGGACATCACGGTCACGGTCGACAAGACCGTGCACGCCCAGGACCTTCGGGTGACCAACCAGTCGCCGAAGGTAGAGCTTTCGGTCGCCGACGGCATCACCGTCGGGCTCAAGTCGCGGTTCGCGCTCAGCGTCGTCTGGACCGGCCCGACCGACCGCGTCTACGTCGTCCGCGACGCCACCACGCCGCGGCTGGACCTGGACGCGCACGCCAGCATCGACGCGGCGGCCGCGAAGGCCTCGATCGGCATCCTCGGCGTCTCCCTGACCGGCTCGAGCCTCGACCTCGACGTGCACCTGGCCGCCTCGGTGAGCGACCCGAACGGCGACGGCAGGCTGTTCTTCACCGAGACCGTTCCCGGCGACGGCGAGCTGGCCCAGACCGGCTCGCTGGAGGGGCTGGTCAGCGCCGGCCTGGACACGCAGGGCTCGCAGCCGATCGACGACTCCGACCCCGGCTCGCGCGGCTCGGTGGACGCGACGTTCCAGCTCGGCGCGGCCCTCGAGGGCCTGGACGAGGGCGACCTGCCGACCGGGGTGAGCGCGAGCGTCGAGGTCGACTGGCCCGACATCGGCACCGGCTCGCCGGCCGTGAGTGCCCCCAACCTCGAGTTCAACGTCGGCAAGTTCCAGAACATGAGCCTGCAGGACCTGGCCGCCGGCCTGGCCCAGGTCGTCGCGAGCCTCACGGCGATGCAGAAGGCCAAGTTCGACCCGGACGGCGGCGGCCCGCTGCCGGTGATCGGCGACCTGGACCTGCCGTTCATGAAGGGCACCCTGGCCGACGCGATCAAGGTCAACGAGGCGCTCAAGTCGTTCCTGGCGGCCAACACCGTCCCCGCCCCCGGCACCGAGGGCTTCGTCGACGGCGTCACCGACCCGGCCCAGGCCGGGTTCCCGACATTCACCTCGCTTCAGGACCTGCTGCGCAAGCTGGAGCAGTTCGCCGGCATCGACCTGTCCAACGTCAACTGGAACCCGGCCACGAACAAGCTCGCGTTCACCCTGGCCATTGCCAAGCAGGCCCCGCCGGCCCCGGTCGACCTCGACCCGGTCAGCACCGGCGCCTCCGGCACCAGCGCCACCTACGGCCCGAACACGCTCACGGTCGGCGGCGCGACCTGGGGCCCGAACCAGTGGCTCGGCCGCCGGGTGGTCGCCGGCACCTCGGCCGGTGAGGTCGCCAGCAACACCGCCGACACGATCACGCTGAAGAGCAACTGGATCGGCGGCCAGCCGGCCAACACCACCCCGTTCGTGATCACCGGCGAGAACCCGCACCTCGGCGCGGTGACGCTGGCCAACCGGGTCGACGACGGCTCCGGCCACGGCATCACCAACGCCAACGCCGAGCAGACCTTCGCCAAGGTCGCGCCGTCGTACTCGGCGTCGCTGACCCTGGTGCTCGACCTGCAGTACCCGCGCACCGGCAACGACTGCATCGGCTTCCTCGGCAGCACCCAGGCGTGCCCGTTCACCGACACGAGCGGCCCGATCGACAGCGTCGTGGAGTCGCTGCCGCGCAACACCGACCGGGTGCTGATCCGCACCGGCGGCGCGAGCCCGCTGTTCACCGCCGACTTCCCGATCGACACCGCCGTCGACCTGACCGCGACCGCCGGTTTCTTCAAGGTGCGGCTCACCGGTCAGCTGAAGGTCTGCAACTCCGGCCTTGCGGCCGACTGCGGCGCCGGCACGCCGAGCGGGCACATGCTGCGCGTCGCGCTGCGGGAACAGGGCGACGCCGACCACGACCTTCGGCTCTCGTCGCTGTTCGCGGCGCTGGTTGACAATCCGGCGTCGCTGCTCGACGTCGACGTCGACGTCCGGGCGCACGGCCAGCTCACCGTCTCGCTGCCCGACGCCGAGCAGTTCCTGCCGGCCGGCTCGACCGCGCAGTTCACCGCGGCCTGGGCCGACCTGACCGACCCGGGCACGATCTCGCTGAACACCGGCGACCTTTCGGAGATCTTCAAGCTCGACTTCGACGCGGGCGACCCCAAGGCGCTGTTCACGATCCTGATCAAGACCCTGCAGACGCTGTCGCAGCAGCTCGCCGCGGCCAACCCCGGCGCCGGCTCCGGCGTGTTCGACAAGGAGATCCCGGGGCTCGGTAAGTCGCTTCGCGACCTGCTGGTCTCCGACGAGTCCAACAGCGGCGCCGGGATCACCTTCGGCGCGGACACGCTGACTGACGGCACCCGCGCCGGCGCGAGCCTGTTCACCCGGCAGCTGGTCGGGCGCACGATCGTGATCGGCACCCAGATCGGCGTCGTGGGCCAGGTCAGCGCGGACGGCAAGACGCTGACGATGACCAAGCCGTGGGCGACGGTGCCCGCCGCCGGCAGCGCCTACACGATGCGCTCGGCGCTGGACGACGCGATCGACCAGCTGCTGGCCATCAACCCGGACAACATCCAGGACGCCGTCAAGCTGCTCAACCGGACGCTGGGCACCGACGCGGTCAAGTTCCGGTACCTGGACGCCGGCGGCGTCGGCAACCTGGTGCTCGACGTGGACTGGCAGCGCGGCTACCGGGCCGCCTCGCCGGTGCGGCTGGCGCTTGGCAACGTGTCCGGCACCGACCGCACGTTCGCCAGCGCGCAGGCCACCGGCATGGCGCAGGTCGCGGTCAACGGCCGGGTCAAGGTCGGCCTGGCGATGCCGCTGGTGACCTCGGCCGGCCCGGTCGACGGCCTGTCGCTGAAGGTCCTCGAGGACAGCTCGATCAGCGTCGGCGCCCGCGCCGAGCTGACCGACGGCGTGGTCGAGGGCGTCGTCGGCCCGCTCTCGATCGCCCTCGGCAACCCGACCGCCGGCGCGCCGGCCGCCGACAAGGCCCAGGTCAAGGCCGACCTGAGCCTTGCCCTGGCCAAGTCCGGCGCGGCCGCGAACACGCCGGTGTCGTTCAGCGACTTCATCGGCGCGGTCGGCGTCGACTTCAACGCCGGCAACGGCACCGTGGACTGCGGCGAGGGCCTGGAGACCGACCTGATGGTCTGCGGGAAGCTGCCGCTGTTCCTGAACAACACCGGCAACCCCGACGGCTGGGTCTCGATCGGGCAGTTCGCGCTGCGGGTGCCGGACTCGACGAACCCGGCCGACCTGGTCGACCTCGACGACAATCTGCCGGCGCCCGACAACGCTCTCAAGGAACTGGAGATCCCGGCCGACCTCGGCACCAGGCTCGCCGACGCGCTGCTGGACTTCGGCAACTTCGGCGACGGCCTGGACGGCTACCTGGCCCAGATCGAGGCCGCGTTCCGGCTCGCCAGCTTCCAGGGCAAGCTGCCGCTGATCGGCGAGGACCTGCAGCAGGGCGCGGACTTCATCGGCAACCTGCGCACCACGCTGCGCGAGTCGATCTGGGGCCAGCTGCCGGGCGCCGGCCGGCCCGCCGACGCCAAGGCGTTCGAGGACTTCATCAACACCCGCCTCGACGCAGCCCTGGCCGGGGCCGGCATGGACGCCGCCGACATCTCGGTGCAGACCAGCTGCACCGAGACCCTGCACGCGGCCGGCGCCCCGGCCGTGACGCCAACGATCGCCGAGGCCGACCCGCCTTTGGAGACGGCGCTGTGGCAGTACAAGATCGTCGCCTACCAGGGCGACGGCAACGGCACGGCCGGCGACACCGTGCCGAGCGCGGCCGGCTCGGCCACCGGCGCGGCGACGCTCGGCTCGGGCAGCTCCAACAAGGTCACCTGGGCCGCGGTCGAGCACGCCAGCGGCTACAAGGTGCTGCGCAAGGGCGCGTCCGACACCGAGTTCCAGCTGGTCAAGAAGCTGGGCAACGTGCTGGAGTACGTCGATGCCGGTGCCGACGCGCCGGCCGCGTACACCCCGGTGACCACCGAGCCGAAGCTGAGCCCGTGCCCGCTGGACTTCATCGACGGCGTGTTCCTCGAGTTCACCGTGCAGCGCGGCATCGTCTCGGCCACCCAGGGCTGCGTCAGCACGGGCGCGCCGCAGCCGTGCATCGGCGACAGCATCCCGCTCGATATCGGCATCCCCGGCCTGGCGCTGCGCCAGGGCGCCGACGGCACCAACGGGATCAACTACAACCTCGGCTTCGCGCTGCACTTCAAGCTGGGGCTGACCAAGACGGACGGCTTCTTCGTCAACACCCACGACGCCTGGGGCCCGGACGACAAGGCCAGGCCGGAGCTGCAGGTCGGGATGGCGTTCGACCTGCCGTCGTCGATGATCGCCGAGCTGGCCTTCATCAAGATCAACGTCAACAAGGCGACCGGCACCGGGCACGACCCGACCAAGCCGCTGTTCGCCGGGGCGTTCCAGATCGACCTGAAGTCCAGCGCCGGCGAGGCCGGCTGCTTCCTCGGCACCGAGGCGGCGTGCGCCGGCGACGACACCAAGAAGATCAAGTTCGCCGACCTCAGCGGTGATCTCGGCAACCTGTTCGGGGTCTCGCTGACCGGCAGGTTCCACCTGGACTGGGTGCTGCGGGCCGAGGTGGATTCGGCGTTCCCGGGCATCCGGGCCAATTTCCAGCTGTTCTGGGAGTTCGACAACAAGGCGCCGAACGGCAACGCGCCGCCGACGATCGCGTTCAAGGATGTCGGCATCAGCGCCGGCTCGTTCTTCGAGGGCGTGCTCGGCGATGTGATCAAGGAGCTGAAGCGGGTCACCGGGCCGATCCAGCCGGTCATCGACACGCTCTACGCCCCGATCCCGGTGCTGTCGGACCTGAGCCGGATGGTGGGCGGCGGCGACATCACGCTGATCACGCTGGCCAAGACGTTCAACACGCTGGCCGGCGGGCCGAGCCTGGAGTTCGTCGACACGGTCAAGGCGATCGTCGAGTTCATCAACCGCCTGCCCACGTGCGATGAGACCGTGCCGGACGACTGTTATGTCCTGCTCGGCGCGTTCGACCTCGACGGCGGGAAGGCGCTGAACACGTCGAACTCGCCGACGACCGCGGACAAGCTGTACAAGACGCAGTCGCCGCAGGACGGTGGCGAGGTCAAGCAGGCCCTCAACGACGCCAACGACAACCCGGCCGCCGCCGGTCACCCGGTGTTCGGCTCCGCCGGCCCGTCGTCGCTGACCGCGACCGAGGGCGACGCCGAGAAGGCCGGCTTCACGTTCCCGATCCTGGACAACCCCGCGTCGGCGTTCAACCTGCTCATGGGCGGTGACGTCACGCTCGTCGAGTTCGACTCCGGCCCGCTGACGCTCGGCTTCAGCTGGTTCGTCGAGCTCGGCCCGGTGTACGCGCCGCCGCCGGTGTACGTGACGCTGTCCGGCGCCGCCTCGGTCTCGCTGCGGGTCCGCGCCGGGCTGGACACCTACGGCCTGCGCAAGGGCGTCGAGGCGATCCAGAACGGCACCAAGCTGACCGCGCTCGACGTGCTCGACGGGCTGTTCTTCAAGACCGTCGACGACGACGGCACGCCGATCCCGGTCGTCCAGTTGACCGGAGAGATCGCGGCGGGCGCCGCGGTGAGCGCGGTGATCATCACCGTGGGCATCGAGGGGGGCCTGCGCCTGACGATC
>DASSUA010000554.1:0-18210 GCA_035707525.1 Pseudonocardiaceae bacterium | reverse complement strand
GGCGTGGTGCACTCCGCCGGCCTGCCGGCCGGTGGCATGGCCCAGCGCCGCACGATCGCCGAGGCCGGCGCGGTGCTTGCGCCGAAGGTGCTGGCGATGGGGCCGTTCGCGGAGCTGGTCGGCCCGGCTACGCCCGCCGACGAGCGGCCCGAGCTGCTGGTCCTGTACTCCTCGGCGGTCACCGAGTTCGGCGGCGTCGGCGAGGGCGACTACTGCGCGGCGAACGCCGTGCTCAACGCCTACGGCTCGGCGCTGACCGCGGTCGCCCCGTCGACCAGGGTGCTGTCGGTCGCGTGGGGCCCGTGGAAGCACGACGACTGGCAGGACGAGGGCCTCAAGGCCGCCGACGGTCTGGCCGCCCAGGTGCGCGAGTACCGCGACCAGTTCGGGATCACCGACGAGGGCGGCTGCGAGCTGCTCGACCGGCTGCTGGCCACCGGCCCCGGCTGCGTGCTGGTGCTGCGCCAGCCGATCGAGGTGGCCAGGCGCGGCTGGTCGGAGGCGATCAACATCGATTCGCTGGTCGGCGCGGCCTCGGCCGCCCCGCCCGGCCAGCGGTTCCCGCGCCCGCACCTGCGCACCGAGTACGTCGCCCCGCGCAACGACCGCGAGGAGCGGATCGCGCAGACCTGGGGCGGGTTCCTGGGGATCGACAAGGTCGGCATCCACGACCCGTTCTTCGACCTGGGCGGCAACTCCCTGGTCGGCATCGCGATGGTGCACGCGATCGAGAAGGAACTCGGCATCCCGATCGCACCGGCGGTGCTGTTCGAACACCCGACCGTCGCGGCGTTCGCCGCCGCGCTCGAGAGCACCGAGGGCGCCCAACAGGTGCTCGACACCAGCTCGGCGAGGGGGCAACGGCGTCGCCGTGCCCGCTCCGGTAACCGGAGATGAGGACTGCAGACGTGAGTGAGCACATCGCAGGCGAAGTCAGCGGCAACGACATCGCGATCGTCGGGATGTCCGGACGGTTCCCTGGTGCGTCCGGCGTCGCCGAGCTGTGGGCCAACATCAGAGCGGGCCGGTCGACCATCACCAGGTTCACCGACGACGAGCTGAGGGCGGCGGGCGTCAGCGATGAGCTCCTCGCCGACCCGGCGTACGTCAAGGCCAGCCCGTGCATCGACGGCATAGACCAGTTCGACGCCGGGTTCTTCGGGTTCAGCCCGAAGGAGGCGCAGATCCTCGACCCGCAGCACCGGCTGTTCCTCGAACACACCTGGGAGGCCCTCGAGGACGCGGGCTGCGACCCGACCCGGTTCGACGGCGCGATCGGCGTGTTCGGCGGCAGCGCCATGAGCCACTACCTGACCAACAACCTGGTGCCCGCCGGCATGGTCGACGCGATGGGCCAGCTCGCCCTCGGTCTGGCCAACGACAAGGACTCGCTCACCACCAGGGTCTCGCACACCCTCGGCCTGTCCGGGCCCAGCTACGGCGTGCAGAGCTACTGCTCGACGTCGCTGGTCGCGGTGTGTGCCGCGGCGACCAGCCTGGCCAACTTCGAGTGTGACCTGGCGCTCGCCGGCGGCGTCGCGATCAACGTCCCGCAGCGGGTCGGCTACCTGTACCAGCAGGGCGGGATCTCCCCGCCGGACGGCGAGTGCCGCCCGTTCGACGCCGCCGGCCTCGGCGCCCCGCTGGGCAGCGGCGTCGCGGTGGTCGCGCTGCGCCGGCTGGAGGACGCGATCGCCGACGGCGACCAGATCTACGCGGTGATCCGGGGCTGGGCGGTCAACAACGACGCCGGCCGCAAGGTCGGCTTCACCGCACCCGGGGTCCAGGGCCAGGCGGCCGTGGTGTCCGAGGCGCTCGCCGCCGCCGGCCTGTCGCCATCGGACATCGACTACGTCGAGGCGCACGGCACCGGCACCGCGCTCGGCGACGCCTCCGAGCTGGCCGCCCTGCAGCAGGTGTTCCGCGGCCTTTCGTGCCTGATCGGCTCGGTCAAGTCGAACTTCGGTCACCTGGACCGCGCCGCCGGCGCCACCAACCTGATCAAGGCGGCGCTTTCGCTGCAGTTCGACGAGATCCCGCCGAGCCTGCACCTGGCCACCCCGAACACCCAGCTCGGCACAGGCGACGCCAAGCTCGAGGTGGTTACCGAGCTGCGCCGCTGGCCGCGCCGCGACGGCCGGGTCCGCCGGGCCGGCGTCAGCGCGTTCGGCGTCGGCGGCACGAACGCCCACGTCGTGCTCGAAGAGGCGCCGGCCGTGGCCAGGCAGGAGGTCCCCGCCAGGGCCGAGCTGCTGGTCTGGTCGGCGCGCACCGCGGCCGCGGCCGAGGCGATGGCCGAGCGGCTGACCGGTTACCTGGACGCCGCCGACTTCCCGCACCGGCTCGCCGACGTGGCGCACACCCTGCAGTCCGGGCGGCAGGTGTTCACCCACCGCCGGATCCTGGTCGCCTCGACGCCCACCGAGGCCGCCGCCGCGCTGCGCGACGGCGCCGTGCTCGGCCGCACCGACAGCCGCTCCGACCGCGAGGTCGGCTTCCTGATCGCCGGCACCGGCGAGCAGTACCCGGGCATGGCCGCCGACCTGTACCGGACCGAGCCCGTGTTCCGCGAGATGCTCGACGAGTGCCGCGAGGCCCTGCGCGGGCACCTCGGTGTCGACCCGGTCGCCGACTTCCTGCGCGAGCGCACCGCGGCGGACGCTGCGTCGCTGAGCGCCCTGCTCGGCCGCGGCACCGACACGTCCCAGGACGCCTGCGCCTCCACGCGGGTGCTGCAGCCGGCCCTGTTCGCTGTCGAGTACGCGCTCGCACAGCTCGTCCGCTCGTGGGGCGTGGAGCCGACCGTGCTGGCCGGCTACAGCCTCGGCGAGTACGTCGCCGCGTGCCTGGCCGGGGTGTTCGCGCTCGACGACGCGCTGGCCCTGGTCGCCCACCGGGCCCAGCTGATCGACGCGCTGCCGGCCGGCTGCATGGGCGCCGTGCCGCTGCCGGCGGCCGAGGTCCGCGAGCGCCTGGACCGGGCCGGCCTCACCGGGGTCGACATCGCGGCGGTCAACGGGCCGGAGCTGACGGTGATCGCCGGCGACCCGGACGCGTTCGCCGGCGCCCGCACGCTGTTCGAGGACGGCTCCGTGCCGTGCCGGCCGCTGGCCACCACGCACGCCTTCCACTCGCGGATGCTCGAGCCGGTCCGCGCCGAGCTGACCGGGTGGATCGCCTCGAACGTCACCCTGAACGCGCCGGAGATCCCCTACGTGTCGAACGTGACCGGCGAGCCGATCACCGCCGGGCAGGCGACCGATCCCGGCTACTGGGCCGAGCACATGTGTGGCACGGTCCGGTTCGACTCGGTGCTGAGCACCCTGCTGGCCCGCGAGGACCTGGCGCTGCTGGAAATCGGCCCCGGCCAGTCGCTGTCGGCGATGGCGCGCGGCCACCGGGCCTGCCCGCCGGACCGCTGGGCGCTGATGATCCCCACCCTGCCCGCGGCCGGCGACCCCCGCCCGGGCGGCGCCGTGGTCGCCGAGGCGATCGGCCGGCTGTGGCTGGCCGGCGTGCCGGTCGACTGGCCGGCGTACCAGGACGGCCGCCCGGTGACCAAGGTCGGCCTGCCGGGCTACCCGTTCCAGCGCGAGCGGTACTGGATCGACCCGCCCGCGCCGGGCCAGGCGGTCGCCCCCGCCCAGCCGGCCCAGATCGCTGAGCCGGTCGCCGAGGCCGTGCCCGCCGCCGCGCCGGCCACTGTGCCCGCTAAGGACGAGCTGAAGACCGGTCACGTCGAGGTGATGGCCCCGGCCTGGACGCCGTCCGAGCCGGCCGAGCGGATCGAGCCCGCGGCGCGCTGCATCGTGCTCGCCGACACCGGCGGCATCGCCGAGGCGCTCGCCGAGACCCTGACCCGCGAGGGCACCGAGGTCGTCCTGGCGCCGGCCGGCACCGACGGCACCGCCCAGGGCACCGGCGACGGCACGCACACCGTGGTCGACCTGCGGCTGCTGGACCGGCCGGACGCGCCGGAGCAGGAGGCGGTCCTGCCGGTCGCGGCGATGCTGGACGCCTGGGGCAACGCCGGCGGCGACAGCACCCGGATCGTCGTGGTGACCCGCGGCGGCCAGTCCGTCAACGCCGGCGAGAGCCCGGCGATCGGGCACGCGGCCGTCGCCACCCTGCCCCTGGTCGCCAACCAGGAGTACCTCAACCTCGACTGCCGCGCGGTCGACATCGACCCCGGCCACTGCGTGGTCGACTCGGCCGCCGTGGTGGCCGCCGAGCTGCGGCGCCCGTCCGGCGACGTGCTCGCCGCCTACCGCGGCGGCCAGCGCTTCGCGCGCGAGTACAAGCTCGCCCAGCAGGCCGAGCGGACCCGGCAGGAGCCGGTCGCCGCGATCCGCGCGGGCGGCACCTACCTGGTCACCGGCGCCCTCGGCGACGTCGGCCTGATCGTGGCCGAGCACCTGGCCCGCTCCGGTGCCGGCCGGCTCGTGCTGACCAGCCGCGGCGGCGCGCCGGACACCCCGGGCGACGCCCGCTACGAGGGCGTGGCCCGGCTGCGCGCGCTCGGCACCGAGGTGCTCACCCCGCGCGTCGACGTGACCGACCCGGACGCGATGCGCGCCGTGATCGCCGGCCTGACCGACGGCGGCCGGCTCGACGGCGTCATCCACGCCGCCGCGGACACCGTGCGCGAGACCTTCAAGCCGCTGCGCGACCTGGACGCCGAGACCGTCGGGCGGCACTTCGGCGCCAAGGTCACCGGCGCGCGCGTCCTGGAGCAGGTGCTCGACGAACTGCCGGCCGCGCAGGCGCCGGAGTTCTGCCTGGTGTTCTCGTCGACGTCGTCGATCCTCGGCGGCATCACGTTCGGCAGCTACTCGGCCGCCAACGCCGCCCTGACCGCGATGGGCCAGCGCAACCACGCCCGGCACCAGGCCGGCGAGACGGCCGTGCGCTGGGTCGCGGCGAGCTGGGACACCTGGGCCTGCACGCTGGAGCGCATGGAGGGCGGCCTCGGCGCCGCCATGATCGCCCACTCGATGAGCACCGGCGAGGCGCTGGCCGCCCTGGACCGGATGCTCGCCGACCCGCGGCCGAGCCTGGTCGTCGCCGCCGGTGGGCTCGACGACCGGCTGCCGCGCGCCACCTCGGCCGAGCTGACCGCCGGCGGCGAGAAGTTCCCGCGCCCCGAGCTGCCGCAGCCGTACAGCCCGCCGATGACCGCCACCGAGCGGGCGCTGGCCGAGCTGTGGGCCGACGTGCTCGGCATCGAGCCGGTCGGCACCAAGGACAACTTCTTCGACCTCGGCGGCAACTCGCTGGTCGCGTTGCAGATGCTGGCGCTGGTCAAGAAGCAGTTCGGGATCTCGGTCCCGACCGTGGTGCTGTTCGAGGCGCCGACGGTCAACAAGCTCGCCGCCACGCTGGACGAGCAGGGCGCCAGCGCCGGTCTCGGCAGTGCCGCGCAGCCGGCGAGGAGCACCGCGCTGGCCAGGACGGCGCCGCGGCGGGCGGCCACCGGCGACCAGCAGACCGGCGACCGCCGGATCGCCATCGTCGGCATGGCCGGCCGGTTCCCCGGCGCGCCCGACATCAGCTCGTTCTGGCGCAACCTGCGCGACGGCGTCGAGTCGATCGCCCGGTTCACCGAGGAGGAGCTGATCGCCGCTGGCGAGAACCCCGACCACGTCCGCGACCCCGCGTACGTGCCGGCCCGACCGGTGCTCGACGACATCAGCGGCTTCGACGCCGGGTTCTTCGGCATGAGCCCGCGGATGGCCACGATCACCGACCCGCAGCAGCGGTTGTTCCTCGAGGTCTGCTGGGAGGCGCTGGAGACCTCCGGCTACGCCGTGCCAGAGCACCGCGGGCGGGTCGGCGTGTTCGGCGGCGCGAACCTGTCCACGTACCTGCTGCGCTCGGTCGACCAGCTGCTGTCCGGCTCCGACGTCAGCGGCTACGAGGCGGTCATGGGCAACGACAAGGACGCCCTGACCACCACCGTGTCCTACCTGTTCGACCTGTACGGGCCGAGCGTGGCGGTGCAGACGTTCTGCTCGACGTCGCTGGTGGCCGCGCACCTGGCGGTGCAGAGCCTGCGCGCCGGCGACTGCGAGATGGCGCTGGCCGGCGGCGTCTCGATCCGCATCCCGGACCGGGTCGGGCACCTGTGGGGCCCGGGCGGCCAGGAGTCGATGGACGGCCACGTCCGCACGTTCGACGCCAAGGCGCGCGGCAGCATGTTCGGTGACGGCGCGGCGGTCGTCGTGCTCAAGCGGTACGCCGACGCGGTTCGCGACGGCGACCACATCTGGGCGGTCATCCGCGGCACCGCGATGAACAACGACGGCGCGCTCAAGGTCGGTTACACGGCGCCGAGCGTCGTCGGCCAGTCCAGGGTCGTCGCGGACGCGCTGGCCGACGCCGGCGTCACCGCCGAGGACATCAGCTACGTCGAGTGCCACGGCACCGCGACCGAGCTCGGCGACCCGATCGAGGTCGCGTCGCTGATCCGGGCCTTCGGACCGACCGAGACCAACCAGTACTGCCCGATCGGCTCGGTCAAGACCAACATCGGGCACCTGGACCGTGCCGCCGGGGCCAGCGGGCTGATCAAGACGTCGCTGGCGCTGCACGAGGGCGTGATCCCGCCGACCCTGCACTACACCAGCCCCAACCCCGAGATCGACTTCGAGAACAGCCCGTTCTACGTCAACGCCGAGCTGTCGCCGTGGCAGACCCGCGACGGGCGGCCGCGCATCGCCGGCGTCAGCTCGCTCGGCATGGGCGGCACGAACGTCCACATGATCCTGGAGCAGGCGCCGCCGCGGCCGGCCGCGGCGGCCGGCACGGCCGACCCGGACCCCCGCCGCCGGGTCCAGGCGCTGCCGGTGTCGGCGCGCAGCGCCGCCGCCGCCGACCAGGCGTGCCGGCAGCTCGGCGAGTACCTGGCCGGCGGGCCGGCCGGCGGGCTCACAGATGTCGCGTACACGCTGCAGGTCGGGCGCAAGACGTTCGAGCACCGGCGCGCCACCGTCGTCGACAGCGTCGAGGCGGCCGCGGCGGTGCTTGCCGGGCAGTCCGAGGCCGGGGCTCTGCTCAGCCGCACCGACACCGTCACCGGCCGCCAGGTCGCGTTCCTGTTCGCCGGTGTCGGCGAGCAGTACCCGGGCCTGGTCCAGCAGCTCTACCGGCGAGAGCCGCAGTTCCGCGCGGCGCTCGACGAGTGCCTCGCGGCCCTGCGAGAGACGCTCGGTGACGTCGATCTGGCCGACCTGCTCGCCGGGGCCCGCGCCGCCGGCGGTGCGGTATTTGCCGGCTCGGCCGGCGGTGACGACCCGCGCTCGGCTGCGCTCGAGCGCACCGAGGTCGTCCAGCCCGCCCTGTTCGCGGTCGGGTACGCGCTGGCCCGCACGCTGATGTCGTGGGGGCTGCGGCCGAGCGTCATGCTCGGCTACAGCCTCGGCGAGTACGTCGCGGCCTGCCTGGCCGGCGTGCTGACGCTGCCGGACGCGCTGGCCCTGGTCGTGCACCGGGCCAAGCTCATCGACGCGCTGCCGGGCGGCTCGATGGTCGCGGTCGGGATGCCGGCCGAGGACGTGCGCCGCCGGTTCCGGCTGGAGCAGCGGGGCCTGGACATCGCGGCGGTCAACGGCCCGCAGATGACGGTCGTGGCCGGCGCCACCGAGGCGATGGACAAGCTGGTCGCCGACCTGGCCAAGGCGAACGTCCCGAGCCGGGCGCTGCAGACCACGCACGCGTTCCACTCGCGGATGCTCGAGCAGTGCGCCGCCGAGCTCACCGACTGGGTCAAGAACAACATCGGGCTCCAGGCGCCGGCGCTGCCCTACCTGTCCAACGTCACCGGCGAGCTGGCCGACGCCGACCTGGTGTGTGACCCGTCGTACTGGGCCAGGCACATGTGCCAGGCGGTGCAGTTCGCGGCCGGTGTCGAGAAGGTGCTCGCCGACCCCGAGCTCACGATCGTCGAGATCGGGCCCGGCCAGTCGCTCGGCGCGCTGGTGCGCGGCACCGGCTGCCCGCCGCAGCGGTGGCCGCTGATCCTGCACGCGCTGCCCGCGGCCAGCGACACCCGCGCCGACGACGCGGTCCTGGCCGACCTGCTGGCCCGGCTGTGGCTGGTCGGGGTCGACCTGGACTGGACCGCCTACCACGGCCGGCAGGCCGCGCTCGAGACGACCAACGGGGTCGAGCTCGAGGAGGGCGTCTACCTGGAAGGCGCCGAGCAGGCCGACGGCGGCTCGGGGGAAACGCTGCCCGGCCGCATCCCGCTGCCGACCTACCCGTTCCAGCGGCACCGCTACTGGATCGAGTCGACCGCCAAGGCCGCGCCCAAGCAGGGGCCGAGCGACCGTCCCAACATCGCCGACATCGACCCCGACAACCTGTTCGAGGCGTTCGGCACCCTGGCGACGCTGCCCGAGGACCAGTGGCTGTACCTGCCGGTGTGGCGGCAGGTGGCGTCCCCGGCGCCGGCCGCCGAGCAGCCGGGCTCCTGGCTCGTGATGTCCCGCGACGGCGTCGCCGAGCAGGTGCTCGAGGCGCTGCGGGCGGAGGCGGCACAGCGCGGCGCGACGGTGTCGGTGGTGCGGCCGGGGGAGTTCTTCGAGCCGACCGGCGATGGCGAGTACGAGGTGCGCCCCGGCAGCATGGAGAACGCGCTGGCGCTGCTGCGCGAGCTGCGCGAGGCCGGCCAGCCGCTGCAGCGGGTCGTGCACCTGTGGACGCTGCAGCCGCACGAGGAGACCGTCGGGCTGGGCCTGCACGCCCTGGTCGCGCTCGCCAGGGCGGCCAGCGAGGCCGGCATGGAGGGCTGGTCGCTGGACATGGTCACCAGCGGCGGCTACGAGGTGCTGCGCGGTGACGCGACCAACCCGGCCGCCGGCACCCTCGCCGGGCCGTGCCTGGTGATCCCGCTGGAGTACCCGTCGATCAACACCAGGCTGATCGACCTGGCGCCGGAGCCGGACGCCGCTGCGGTCGCCGACCTGTTGGCGGAGCTGCGCCGGCCGCTGGACGAGCGGATCGTGGCGCTG
Source organism: Pseudonocardiaceae bacterium (assembly GCA_035707525.1). Lineage (GTDB taxonomy): Bacteria > Actinomycetota > Actinomycetes > Mycobacteriales > Pseudonocardiaceae > DASSUA01. Next base: position 9,199 of record DASSUA010000554.1, on the reverse strand, counting down.
CGCCACCGGCGCCGCTGGCTGCCGGACTTCGACCCGATGCCGTGCCCGGAGGCCGACCCCGGCGTGCTGCGTGAGGGCGGCGTCTACCTGATCACCGGTGGCCTCGGCGGCATCGCGCTGGGCATGGCCGAGCGGATGGTGCGCGACTGCAAGGCCAAGCTCGTGCTGCTGGCCCGCCGCGGCCTGCCGCCGCAGTCGCAGTGGGAGACGATCCTGGCCGGCGGGCCGGGCGGCGAGGAACTCGACGAGGCCTCCAGGGGCCGCCTGGCGGGGGTGGCCGCGTTCGTCGCGCAGGGCGCCGAGATCGAGGTCGTGACCGGTGACGTCAGCGAGCCGGCCGACGTCCGCCGGGCGATCGACGCGGCCTTCGAGCGGTTCGGCGCGCTGCACGGTGTGTTCCATACGGCCGGCGTGCCCGGCATGGGCCTGATCCAGTTCAAGTACCGCAGCCACATGCAGCAGGTGCTGGCGCCCAAGGTCGACGGCATGCACGCGATCGCCCAGGCGCTGCGCATCGGCGAGCCGGACGAGATCAAGCTCGACTTCCTGCTGCTGTTCTCGTCCATGACCACGGCCACCGGCGGTGGCCCCGGCCAGGTCGACTACTGCGCCGCGAACGCCTACCTGGACAGCTACGCCCACCATCTCGCCGCCTCCGGCCGTCGGGTGCTCGCCATCGACTGGGCCGAGTGGAAGTGGAACGCCTGGGAAGCGGGCCTGGACGGCTACGACGAGAACCTGCAGAAGTTCTTCCGGGAAAACCGCGAGCGCGTCGGCCTGAGCTTCGAGGACGGCTGGCGGGCGCTGCTTCGGGCGCTGTCCACCGGCGAGCCCAGGGTCGTCGTCTCGACCCAGCACTACCCGACGGTCGTCGCCGGCAGCAAGCTGTTCACCCTCGACGCCGTCATGGCGCAGGGCCCCGGCGGCGCGGCGGGCGGCGGCGAGCTGCACCCGCGACCCGAGCTGGTCACCGCGTACCAGGAGCCGTCGGGGGAGATCGAGGAGGCGATCGCCAAGGTCTGGCAGGACTCGCTGCGGCTGGACCGCATCGGCGCCATCGACAACTTCTTCGAGCTCGGCGGCAACTCGCTGCTCGGCGTCAACATCGTCGCCACGGTGCGCCGCCATTTCAAGCTCGACGAACTGCCGCCGCACATCCTGTACGAGGCGCCGACCGTGGCGGCGCTGGCCAAGACCGTCCAGGGCCAGGTCTCGGGGGAGGCCCCGGAGACCGACGAGTCCGAGGGCAACAGCCAGGTCCGTGCCCAGCTTCGCCGGTCGAGCCTGGCCTCGGCCGCCCGCAGGCGCAAGCAGTAACCCAGGGATCAAACACAGTGATCGGAGAGCTGACATGACGGCTATCGGCGTTGTCGGCGCTGGCGTGATGGGCGTCGGTGTCGCCCAGAGTCTCGCAGCGACCGGACACGACGTCGTACTCATCGACGTCGACGAGAAGATCCTCGGCGAGGCCCGGACGACCATCTGGCGCAACAGCCGGATGAGCCGCCTGATGGGCGGCCCGGCGCTCGACCCCGACGAGGTGCTGTCGAGGATCGAGACCGCGGTCGGCTGCCAGGCCGCCGCCGGCTGCCCGTTCGTGATCGAAAACGTGCCCGAGGACTGGAACATCAAGCGCGCGGTCTACACCGAGCTCGACGCCGCGTGCGGGCCGGAGACCATCTTCGTGGTCAACACCTCGGCGATCCCGATCACCAAGGTCGGTTCCATCACCAGCCGCCCCGACAAGGTCATCGGGGTGCACTTCATGAACCCCGTGCCGATGAAGCCCACCGTCGAGCTGATCCACGGCTTCCACACCTCGCCCGAGACCCTGCGGGCCACCCGCGACCTGCTCAAGGCCATGGGCAAGAACTACGTGGACGTCAAGGACGCCAGCGGCTTCATCTCCAACCGGATCTCGCACGTGTTCATGAACGAGGCCGCGTACCTGGTCTACGAGGGCGTCGCCGACGCCGCCTCGGTCGACGAGGTGTTCCGCAGCTGCTTCGGCCACCCCATGGGCCCGCTGCAGACCCTCGACCTGATCGGCGTGGACACGGTCCTCAAGAGCATCGAGGTGCTCTACGAGCACTACGCGGACCCCAAGTACCGGCCGTGCCCGCTGCTCAAGCAGCTCAACGACGCCGGGCTGCTCGGCCGCAAGACCGGCCGCGGCTTCTACACGTACGAGTAGAACCAACCGAAAGGCCTTACCAAACCGAAAAGGAGTCACCCGAAATGTCCGACACCGTCAAGAACCAGATCCTCAACTTCGTCCGTGGGCGTTACCCGCAGGCCGACATCGACGAGTCGCAGGACATCTTCTCGCTCGGCTTCGTCAACTCGCTGTTCGCGATGGAGCTGGTCATGTTCATCGAGAAGACGTTCAGCGTGACCATCCCGAACGACGAGCTGCGGATCGACAACTTCCGCACCGCCAACTCGATGACCGAGCTGGTCGCTCGCCTGACCAACGCCGTCGGGGTGTAACGTGACGAACCCGGCAAAGGTGGGCCCGATCGAGGTCCAGGTCACGGACCGCAAGACCGCCCGTGCGTTCGTCGACGCCTATATTGCGCCGTACGCGAATGAGTGGGAACGGGCGGAGCGGCTCCCAGAAGAACTGCTGGAGAGGATGGCTGCCGCGGGTCTGTGGGCTCCCTTCCTGCCGCCCGAGGTCGGCGGCGCCGGGATGAGCATGGTGACCCTCGGTGAGGTTCACGAGGAAGTTGGCCGGGGCTGCTCCTCCGTTCGCAGCCTGCTGACGGTGCACACGATGGCGTCGTGGGCACTGCAGCGCTGGGGCACCCCGGACCAGAAGCAGCAGTGGGCCGCGAAGCTGGCCAGCGGGCAGCTGCTCGGGGCGTTCTGCCTGTCCGAGCCGGGGGCGGGCAGCGACACCTCCGGAATCAGCACCACGGCCGTGGAGTCCGGCGGCGGCTGGGTGATCAACGGCACCAAGAAGTGGATCACCAACGGCCAGCGTGCGGACCTGTACCTGGTGTTCGCCCGCACGGCGAGCAGCAGCATCGGGGCGTTCCTGGTGCCCCGCAGCTCGCCGGGCGTCCAGGTGCGCCCGATCAAGGGGATCATGGGCACGACCGCCTCGATGATCGCCGAGATCACCTTCACCGACGTCAGGCTCGGCCCCGACGCGGTGCTCGGCCCGCTCGGGTTCACCGCGGGCATGGTGCTGACCGGCACCCTCGACCTGGGCCGCTACAGCGTGGCGACCGGCTCCGTCGGCATCATCCAGGCCTGCCTGGAGGCCTCGGCGGCCTACGCCGGCAAGCGCAAGGTCAACGGCACGTTCCTCAAGGACCTGCCGCTGATCCAGGCGAAGCTGACCGACATGGTCACCGACGCCAGGGCCGCCCGGCTGCTGGTGACGGAGGCCGGCCGGCTCAAGGACGCCGGCGAGGCGTCCACGATCATCGCGACCTGGGTGGCGAAGTACTTCGCCTCTATCGCGGCCGCAAAGCACGCGACCGAGGCCATCCAGATCCACGGCGCCGCCGGCTGCAGCGCCGATTACCCGGTGGGCCGCTACTACCGGGACGCCAAGGTAATGGAAATCATCGAGGGTAGTAACGAGATCCAGCGGATGACGATTGCTGGGCAGGCAGATCGGGAGATGGTGCTGTGAGTATCGAGAAGCCGGTTCAGGGGCGAATCAAGTGCATTGTCTGGGACCTGGACAACACGCTCTGGGACGGCGTGCTGCTCGAGGACGCCGACGTCATCCTCAAGCCCGACGTCGCCGAGCACATCCGGCGCCTGGACAAGATGGGCGTGCTGCACTCGATCGCCAGCAAGAACGACCACGAGACGGCCATCGCGAAACTGCGTGAGTTCGGGCTCGAGGAGTACTTCCTCTACCCGCAGATCAACTGGAACGCGAAGTCCGAGTCGATCCGCAAGATCGCCAAGGCGTTCAACCTCGGGCTCGACGCGTTCGCCTTCATCGACGACCAGGAGTTCGAGCGGGCCGAGGTCGCGCACAGCATCCCGAACGTCACCTGCGTCGACGTCGTCGATGTCGACATCGCGCTGGAGAAGCCCGACTACATCCCGCGGTTCGTCACCGACGAGTCGGCGCAGCGCCGCGAGATGTACCGCGCGCAGATCGCCAGGGACGAGCTCGAGGGCGACTTCGTCGGCACCAACGAGGATTTCCTGGCCAGCCTGGAGATGACCTTCACGATCGAGGCCGCCCGGCGCGAGGACCTGCAGCGCGCCGAGGAGCTGACCGTGCGCACCAACCAGCTCAACTCGACCGGGCGCACGTACTCCTACGACGAGCTCGACCAGCTGCGCGAGTCCGACGACCACCTGCTGCTGGTCGCCTCGCTGACCGACAAGTTCGGCAGCTACGGCAAGATCGGCCTGGCCCTGGTCGAGAAGGGCGAGGAAATCTGGCACCTGCGCATGATGCTGATGTCCTGCCGGGTCATGTCCCGCGGCGTCGGCATGGTCATGCTCAACCACATCTTGCAGCTGGCCGTGGCCGCCGGGACCTCGGTGCGCGCCGACTTCGTCGAGACCGGCCGCAACCGGATGATGCAGATCACCTACGCCTTCGCCGGCTTCACCGAGGTGAGCCGCGACGGCTCCAGGGTCGTCCTGCAGGCCGACCTGACCAGCGTCCAGCCGCACCCGCCGTACGTCCGGCTGCACATCGTGGATTGAGACAACGTGGTTTGAGACACGTGGAGTGAGGTTGCCATGACTGCCACACCTGCCGACGTGATCGGCCGGTGGCTGCCGTTCCGAGCCATGGCCGGGCCGGGCGCCTTCCCGCTCTTCTGCCTGCCGCACGCGGGTGGCGGGGCGTCGGCGTACCGGTCCTGGCTGGGCAAGTTGCCCGGCGTCGCCGTGCTGCCCGTCCAGCCACCCGGCCGCGAGGGCCGGTTCCGGGAGCCGCCGTTCAAACGGATGGGATCGCTGGTCAACGACCTCGCCAACGTCGTGACGTCCAGCCTGGCCGGCACCAGCGGGCCGTACGCGGTATACGGGCACAGCCTCGGCGCCCTCGTGGCGTTCGAGCTGCTGCGCGAGCTGCGCCGGCGCGGTGACCCGGAGCCCGTGCACCTGTTCGTCTCGGGTTGCGTCGCCCCGCACTGCCCGTTCGACGACGGGCCGCCGATACGCAACATGGAGCTGCCCGAACTGGTGGCTACCCTGCGCAAGCTCGGCGGTACCCCCGAATGGCTCCTGTCGGATCCCTCGGTGCTGGAGATGATCGTGCCTGCCATCCGGGCAGACTTCAGCGTCAAGGAGACCAACGTGTACCGGCCGGAGCCGCCGCTCGACGTCCCGATCACCGCCCTGCCCGCCACCGACGACCCCCGCGCCAGCGAGGAGCTCGTCGGCCGCTGGTGCGAGCAGACCACCGGGGAGTTCGAGCAGCACACCCTGATGGGAGGCCACTTCGCCGTGTTCGAACAGGCATCGTTGACGCACAAGTACATTTCGGAGGCTCTGCGCAGATGGGTCTGACCGGACCACGGGTCTGGAAGATCCACCTTGACCAGCCCGACGACTCGCGATGGTGGCCGCTGTTGTCCAGCGCCGAGCGCGAGCGTGCGCTGGAGCTCGTCTGCCCCGTAGAGCAACGCCGGTACACCGTCGCGCACGCCGCCCTCCGCGCCATCCTCGGCAGGGTGGTCGGCGTGCGCGCGACCCGGCTGGGATTCGGAGCCGAGCCCAACGGGCGCCCGTACCTGGTACTGCCCGACGGACCACCGCAGGTCGACTTCAACCTGTCCCACTCCGGCGAGTGGGCACTGGTGGCGGTGACGCCATCAGGCTGGCGGGTTGGCGTCGACGTCGAGCGGATCCGGCCCGACCTGGACTGCCTTGGGATGGCCAGGCGCATGTACCAGCCCGCCGAGGTCGAACACCTCGAGCAGGCCCCCGACCCGGAGCAGCAACGCACCGAGTACTTCCACCTCTGGAGTGCCAAGGAGGCATACGTCAAGGCAATCGGCATCGGCCTACCCGGCATGCGCGACGTCCTCGTGCACCGCCAGCCCGGCGCCGAGCACGGCACCGTTCTCGCCTGCTCCTCGCCGGAGGCGGTCTGGCGCGTGCGCTGGCTCTGGATAGCCTCCGGATACGCCGCCGCCACCACCCTGGTCTGCGACAGCTGCGTAGCCAGGCCGGCCTGATCGCCGCCTGCGGAAGATCGACCTCGCCTCCCGCGCGGTCGGTCTCCCCCAGCCGGCGACCAGGCCCTCACCCGCCCCCGCGCCAGTTCCCCCGGGGCACTTGGGGAGCTTCAGTTCCACATGTGGAACTGAAGCTCCCCAAGTGCCGGGGTCCGGTGGGTCGCGGCGCCCTGCCGCGCGGAGCGAATGACGCCCACGGTGCGGCTCCCCTGAAGTGACCGTCCTCCACCACAGCCGCGCTGCCTCAACCGGCAACCCCCAGCGACCTCAACAGGGCCACGGACACCAACCGACTGCCCATGATCACCGTTTCGGGGCCACCAACCGCGCTCAGCGCGGCTCATCGCACCGAGACGGTGATGTGTGCGACTCTTCCGGAGGGCTCGGTGCCCGTTGGCTGGCTGTCGCCGGTCCGCGATGGGCACAACCCGTTCATGATCACCGAAAGTGTGAGCCCACCATGCACTTCCGCGCCCAAACCGCATGGTGAGCTCACACTTTCAGCGATCTTGCACACCTCCCGCCGCCCGAGCCACGCCAGGAGCGGCTGACCGCCCCCAGGCGACAAACCTGAACCAACGAGCGACACCCACAGTGCGAAGGACGATACTGAAAGTGACGGCAGGCGGCAGGGGCTGACATGGCAGAGGACACTCCCAAACCCCCCAGAAGAGCCACACCCAACGGCGGCGATCACGGGCCACACCCGTTGCCAAAGTGTGCGGCCACCGAGCACTCTCGCGCCCGCCTGCACGGTGAGCGCACACTATTGGTGATCCGGCGGCTCGGTGGCCGATCGGGTGACGGGCCGTGGCCGTCCTGGCCCGCTCGCTCATTGCTTGCCTCCCCTCATCCGCATCGGCAGCCCAGCGCCAGAACCCCCTTTGCGGCGCGGGCCGGCCGTTGCAGCGCGAGATAGCCGGGCCGGTCGGCGGTCACGCGCAGTGCGGATGATGGGAACCCGTTCGCCGCAGTCGCGCACAGTATTCGGGTGATTGCGCACTGTCCCGGCTCCTGATTAGGTCGGGATGCGGCGGTGGGCGCCCGGGTCAAGACATTCGTCATAAGGGGAGCGGCCGAAATGACGCATGCCAAAATGTCGTGGGCGTTACGGTTCGCCGGCTTCGGCGCGGCCACCATCGTGGCGGCTGCCATGGTAACCGCCGGGGCGACGCCGGCGGCCGCCGAGGGCACGATCCTCGGGGCCGGGCAGTCCAATGCGATCAAAGACAGTTATCTGGTCGAACTGGCCGCGGGGTCCTTGGACGTGCAATCCGTGGCCGGGGCGCTGGCCGGCGATTACGGTGCCCGGATCGAGCACGTCTACCGGCACGCGTTGCGTGGATTCGCCGCCACCATGAGCGAGGCCAATGCCCGCAGGCTCGCCGCCGACCCGGCGGTCAAGAGCGTTCAGCAGAACGTCACCGCATCCCTGAGCGCCGTGCAGTTCAACCCGCCGTCGTGGGGTCTGGACCGGATCGATCACCATAATCCCCTGCACCCCGGCAGTTACACCTATCCCAACGAAGGGGCGGGCGTAACTGCCTACGTCATCGACAGCGGGATCCGGATCACCCACCAGGAGTTCGGCGTCCGGGCCCGCTGGGGCGCCAACACCGTCGACTTCAACGATTTCGACTGCAACGGGCACGGCACCCATGTGGCCGGCACGATCGGCGGAACCAACTACGGCGTCGCCAAGCAGGTGGACCTGGTGGCGGTCAAGGCGTTCAACTGCCAGGGCCAGGGCAGCGCGGCCACCGTGACCGCGGCGGTCGACTGGGTGACCGGCGACCATATCGCCGGTCCCGCGGTCGCCAACATGAGCCTCGGCTTCGCCCCTCCGGTGCCCATGATCGACATGGCGGTGCGCAACTCGATCTTCGACGGCGTCGTCTACGCCGTCGCGTCGATGAACTCCGCCGTCGACGCCTGCTGGTACAGCCCCGCGCGGCTACCAGAGGCGATTACGGTCAACGCCACCGCCCAAAACGACTCCCGGGCGGTGTTCTCCGACTACGGGATGTGCACCGACATTTTCGCGCCGGGTGTGGACATTCCCTCGGCGTGGTTTACCGGGGACGCCGTGATCCACACGATCAGCGGCACGTCGATGGCAACTCCGCACGTGGCCGGCGCGGCGGCGCTCGTCCTGGCCGCGAATCCGTTCCTCAATCCCCAGCAGGTCGCCGCGACCCTGTATGCCGATGCCACGCCGAATCTGGTCACCAATCCGGGTCCCGGCTCACCGAACCGGTTGCTGTTCGTCTCCCATCCGGTGCCGCCACAGCCCCCGGCCGGCCCGGACCGCCTGGTCCGCGGCCAGTTGCTGACCGCCAACCAGATGCTTGTCTCGCCGGCCGGGCTCTACCGGCTGCTCATGCAGGCCGACGGCAATCTGGTGCTCTACAACCAGTTCAACCAGGCGGTATGGCAACTCGGCACGGCCGGCTACCCTGGCGCCTTCCTGACTTTCCAGCCCGACGGAAACCTGGTGCTGCGCCGCGCCGACGGATTCCCGTTGACCTACACCGGTACGAACGGCACGGCGTCCGACCGGTTCGTCGTCGAGGACGACAGCGATGTGATGATTTACGGCACGAACGACGAGATTTACTGGCGCCGCCTGTAGCAACCAGCACGATGTCCCACTCCCGACCCCGCCGCGACCACCCGCGAAGCCACATCACGGCTCGTCGCTCAGGGCAGGGCTCTCGTCGTACCCGAGGGTCTCCCGGTGTCCATCGGCGCCGCACGTCACGTCCTGGACGTTGACGTGGTGAGGTCACGGTCGGCGGCCGTGAAACCCAGATGCCCCGGCCCGCTGAGCGGGCCTGCCTTGCGCGTGTCAGTTGACCAATTGGTCAAGTGGAACGCCGTCTGTTGACTCTTCTGACCCGAATCCGCGAGTAGTGGCGTGAGTTGATCTTCGTGGGTGTTGTGGGTTGTGTGGTGGTGTTGTGTGGTGGTGTGGGCGTGGTGATAGCCCGAGTGTCGCCTCGGGTGTGCGGGTTCCTGGGTGGTTGGGG
>DASSUA010000553.1:0-5981 GCA_035707525.1 Pseudonocardiaceae bacterium | reverse complement strand
CCTGCTCGGCACGGCCGCCGTGGTCCGCGCCGCGCTGCCGTTCCTGGAACGTGAGCACGGCCGGGTGGTTACCGTCGCGTCGACGCTCGGCCTGCGGGTGGCGGGCGACGCGACCGCCTACTGCGCCTCCAAGTTCGCCGTCGTGGGCTTCACCCGGGCGCTGGCCATGGAGCTGGCCGGACGCGTCGGCGTCACGCTGGTCGTCCCCGGCGGCATGCGCACCCGGTTCTTCGACGGGCGCCCCGAGCAGTACCGGCCCCCGGACGAGTCCAGGCTGCTCCCGCCCGAACACGTGGCCGCCGCCATCGTCGGCGTCCTGCGGCAGCCGGCCGGCTGCGAGGTCCGGGAGCTGGTGGTCTGCCACGAGCAGGAACCGAGCTGGCCATGACCTCGCTTCGGGACGGCCAGGTCGAACACGGCGCCCTGCCCGAGCTCAACGCCGACCTGCCGGCCAGGCTCGCGGCCCGGCGCCCGCGCATCGCCGTCGTCGGTGACGTGATGCTCGACGAGTGGCTGCACGGCAGCGCGGACCGGCTGTGCCGGGAGGCGCCGGCCCCGGTCGTCGACATCGCCGACCGCAGGGCCGCGCCCGGCGGCGCCGCCAACACCGCGGTCAACCTTGCCGCGCTCGGCGCGGACGTGCGGCTGGTGTCGGCGGTGGGCGACGACCCGACCGGAGCGCAGCTGCTGGCCGAGCTGCGCTCGGCGGACGTGGCGACCGACTTCGTCACCGTCGTGCCGGACCGGCGCACGACCGCCAAGCGCCGCGTCGTGGCCGGCGACCAGCTGCTCGTGCGGCTCGACGACGGCGACCACGACCAGCCGCCGCTGGCCGACCCGGGGATGCTCGCGCCGGCGCTCGCCGGCTGCGACGCCGTGGTCGTGTGCGACTACGAGTCGGGCCTGCTGTCCGCCGAGGTCATCGCGGCGCTCGCCGAGCTGCGCCCCGGCCTGCCGCTGCTGGTCGTCGACGCGCACGACCCGGGCCGCTGGGCCAAGCTGCGCCCGGACCTGGTGACGCCCAACGCGGCCGAGGCCGAGTCGCTGCTCGGCGAGCCGATCCCGAAGGACGGCCGGCAGCCGGAGTTCCTGGCCGCCCGGCGCTCGCGCCTGCAGGCCGCCACCGGGGCGCACACGGTGGCCGTCACGCTCGACCGCGACGGCGCCGTGCTGCTCGACCGCGACCACCCGGTGCACCGGACGTGGGCGCGCCCGGTGCCCGACCGCATGACCGCCGGCGCCGGCGACACCTTCTGCGCGGCGCTGTCGCTCGCGCTGTGCTGCGGGCTGCCGCCGGTGCTGGCCGTCGAGCTCGCGCAGGCCGCCGCCGACGTCGTCGTGCGCCGCCCGGGCACCTCCGCGTGCTCGGCGGACGAGCTGGCGCAGCGGCTTGGCAGCTACCACGGCACGGCGCTGGACCACGAGCGGCTCGCCGCCGTCGTCGCCGGCCACCGGGCCGCCGGCCGGCGCATCGTGTTCACCAACGGCTGCTTCGACGTCCTGCACCGGGGCCACGTCAGCTACCTCAACGAGGCCAAGCGGCTCGGCGACGTGCTGGTCGTCGCGCTCAACTCCGACCGCAGCGTCGCGCGGCTCAAGGGCCCCGGCCGCCCCGTCAACGGCGTCGCCGACCGCGCGGCCGTCGTGGCCGCGCTCAGCTGCGTCGACCACGTCACGGTGTTCGACGAGGACACCCCGGTGCGGCTGCTGGAGGCGCTCACCCCGGAGGTCTACGCCAAGGGCGGCGACCACCACGACGAGCTGCTCGCCGAGGCGCCGGTCGTGCGCGGCTACGGCGGCGAGGTCCGCATCCTCGACTACGTGCCCGACCGCTCCACCTCCGCCACCATCGCGCGCATCCGGGAGGGCCGTTCATGATCGACATCCTGATCCCCACCCGCGACCGCCCGGTGGAGCTGGCGACCACGCTCGCCGGGCTGGCCGCCCAGACCGAGGCGTTCGACGTCATCGTCAGCGACCAGTCCGGCGGCTCCGACGGTTTCGACGGCTCCGCCAGCTTCGACACGCCGAGCGCCGAGGCGATGGCCAGGGTCCTGCGCACCCAGGGCCGGCGCGTCGAGTTCCTGCGCCACCTGCCCAGGCGCGGCCTCGCCGAGCAGCGCGCCTTCCTGCTCGAGCGCTCGAGCGCGCCGCTCGTGCTGTTCCTCGACGACGACGTGTGGCTGACCCCCGGCGTGGTGACCCGCCTGCGCACCGCGCTGCGGAGCCTGCGCTGCGGCCTGGTCGGCGCCGCCGTGCAGGGCCTGTCCTACCTGGACGACGAGCGCCCGCACCAGACCGCGTGCTTCGAGGAGTGGCCCGGCCCGCCGTGCCCGGAGCAGGTCACGCCCGACTCGCCGGCCTGGGCCAGGGCGTCGCTGCACCTGGCGGCGAACCTGTGCCACATCGAGCGGCGGCTCGCGCTGCGGCCCGGGGAGTGGCGTGCCTACAAGATCGCCTGGGTGGGCGGGTGCGTCCTGTTCGACCGCGCCAAGCTGGTCGACAGCGGCGGCTTCGACTTCTGGCCGTCGTTGCCCGCCGAGCACGTCGGCGAGGACGTCGCCGCCCAGCTGCGCGTCATGGCCCGCTACGGCGGCGCCGGCATCATCCCGAGCGGGGCGATCCACCTGGAGGCCCCCACCACCATGCCGGTCCGCGAGGTCGACGCCCCCAAGGTCCTGCCGCCCGCCCAGCTCTACCCCGCCTAGCCGGCTTTCGAGGGCGTATGACGAAACGCGACGATGTGGCCCTTTGGTCAACGACGCCGCGGTTTGGCACCTATGCCGCCGCCGGGCGGTTCAGCCGGAGCCGAAGCAGACGAACGACGACTCGGGCTGGTCGACCGTCGCCCTGGCGAGGGCCTCCGCGGGATCACGACCATCAGCGAGCAGCCGGTGGAACGGGATCATCACGTCGGGCACGGTCTGGTCGACCGGGCTGGCGACGCTCGCGATGACGGTCGACGAGCCGGCCGCGAGCAGCGCGGCGACCATGCCGAGGATCTCGTCACCGGCGCGCACGCTGGAGCGGCCCAGCTCGCACGCCGACAGCACGACCCGCGATGGTGGCCGCGGCAGCCGCTGCAGGTCGTACCCCATGAGCGAGCCGTCGGCCAGGTCGATGCTGGAGAACAGGGCGTTGGCGGGCTCGTGGTGGCCGTGCGCCGCGACGTGGGCCAGCGGCGCTCCGTCGAGCAGATCCAGCACCGCCGCCGGCGTCGCGTCGCGACCGGCAAGGCAGACGGGATCCGGCAGGATCGCCGCGATCGACCGGACCTCCGCGGCGGCGTTGGGCACTTCCGGCCCGGCCACCAGCAGGACGCGCCGCGGCTCGGGTGCCGGCACCCGAACCTGGGTGGCCGCCCACGCCGTGGCCGACGGCGCGACGACGACCGGCCGCCCCCGCAGGGGTTCCAGCTGTGACCACGGAGTCCCGAACAGCGCACCGGTGGGGATGATGACCAGCTTGCGGTCGCCGATGGACGCCAGCAGGGGGTCGAACAGCTGCTCGGCGAGCCGCTGGGCGACTCGCCACCTCGACCGTCGCACCGCCTCGACCATCCGCGGCGGGATGGCGCCGGCCATGGTGTCGAGGTCCGCTCGCAGCCGGCGCAAGTTCTCGTCGACCGGCCGGTAGCCGCCGAGGTCCATCAGCCGCAGGGACCGGGCGGCGAGCACCAGGGCGGCGAGCCGGTCACGCCTGCGCAGGAAAAGGACCATGGCCTCGTCGTGGCGCGCGAGCAGGCCCCGCACGGCGGCGAGCGTGGCGACCGGTCCGCTGGCGCCGGACCCCGTCGCGAGCCAGGCACGCTCCCGCACTGTCCGCTCGAGATCGGTGCTTCGGGCCCGCAGCCGGCCGGTCGGCTCGCGCCGCAGCGCGGCCTGCCGCAGCTCGAAGCGCGCATGCCGCAGCTCTTCGAGCGCGTTGGTCATCACGGGATCGTCCGGCGGCCGTCCGTAAACCCGGAACGCCTGCGCCCTGGCCAGCTCGGCCCACTGGAAGACGCGCCCGGGCAGGCCACTGGCGAGCGCGCTGGCCAGACCGGCGGCGGCGAGCTCGCGACCGAGGGCGGCGATGCCGGTCTGCAGGTCGATGCTGCCCAGCAGGCTGCGATGGCGCTGCAGGCTGGTCAGCCCGGCCCGCAGGTGGCGCAGCTGGCGGCGGCCGTCGCCCGCGGCGGCGGCGAGTTCGGCCCGCGTCTGGTGCCAGGAAAGGCGCACCTCGAGCGGATCGCCCTGGCGCGGTGGCCGGATCGTGGCGGCGGCCTCGGTGGCGAGCCCCGGCCGGCCGGCCCGCAGGTAGCCACGCACCGACAGCAGTGCCGCCGACCGGGCGTCGTCGGTGAGCCCGAGCCCGGCGAGCCGGCCGGCGACAAGCCTGCCGCGCCGGCCGAGCGTCCCCGGCGGCGTCCCGGCATCGAAGGCGGCCCGCAACCGCCACAGCGACGCCAGCTCGGCCCAGGTCCGGTTGCCCTGGCCGAGGAACCGCCGGCGGGCGATGGCGGCGTACCGGCCGGCCTCCTCCGGGTTCCCGGCCAGCAGTTGCGCGGCGGCCATGGTGAGCTCGGCGCCGGCCCGGTCGTGGCTGGCCCGCTGCTGGCCGAACGAGCTGATCGCCAGGGCCAGCTCGCGGCAGGCGTCGGCCGCGAGCCCGACCGACAGCAGCACGCGCGCCTTGTCCGTGGCGATCACCGGCAGGTAGGACGGCAGCTTGAGCGAGCATTCGCGGGCCGCCTCGTCGAGCCGGCGCAGCGCCAGCGGCACATTGCCGGCGAGGAAGTCCAGGTATCCCTGGTTTTGAATCGACTTGACGGCGACGCTCTCGGCGCCGCACTCCCTGGCCAACCGCAGGCAGCGCTGGAAGTCGGCCCTCGCCTGCCTGAGCTGCCCCGCGCTGAGCCTGGCGTAGCCGCGGTTGAGCAGGGCACGGCTGAACTCGTGAGTTTCGCCGGCGGCGCCCAACGCCGCGACCGCGCGGTCCAGGTGCGGGATCGCTTCGAGGGTGCGGCCGTGCCGGGCCAGCAGCGCGCCGCGCTGGGCGTGCACGATCGGCTGCTGGTCGAGCAGGGCGGCGCCCTGGTCGAACAACCTCAGGCCGTGGGCGACCCGGCCCTGCTCGGCCACCGCGAAGCCGAGGCTGAGCAGGATCCGGCCGCGCAGGGCGCGGTGTTGCTCGTCGTTACCGGCGAGCCGCAGGGCCTCGCGCAGCAGGCGGGCGCCGACTACCGGTCGCCCGCTGCCGGTGGCGGCCACTCCGAGGGCGTGCAGCCTTCGAATCGACTGCGACCGCCCCGAGCTCACAATACGATCGCCTGCGTCACGACCGTGCGCGGCAGCGTGACCGTGCCGTTCGGCGCCGAGCTCACCGCGAGCTGCACCTGTCCAGGCGGAATGCCCTCGATGACGAAGCGGCCGTCGTCGTCGGTCTCGATCCGGCGGCGATGCCCGGCGGCCCGCAGCTCGACCTCGAGACGGCCGCCGGGGGACAGCCAGCCGTCGAACCGGCTCAGGCCACCGTCGCCGGCCGTGATGGTGATCGTGATCGTGATGAGCTCGGACTCGAAGGTGACCGTCCTGGTCTTCTCCGTCCCTCGCACGGCAAGCGCCGGTCCGAGCTCGGCACAGATCATGGCGAGCTCGTGTTCGGCGTCCGCCAGGTCGAGGGCGAACCGGACCCTCTCGTAAAGCTGCGGCGGAACCGGGTCCGCCGAGCAGTAGAGGCGACGTATCCCGCCGAGCTCAAGGCTGTCGTCGCTCATCACAGGCTCCATTGTGGGTCGTCGCGAAGGAACTTCCTGAGCTTTTCCATGCACCGTGACCGGGTCGGTCCGATGCTGCCGACAGGGTGGTGCGCAAAGTCGTTTTTGCTGGTCATGGTGTGGTTTCGGGGTGTTGGTGCAGGCCCATGATGGTGAGGAGTAGGTGTGGGTTGTTGCGGATTGTGCGGATGGTGGCGGCGATCTTGTGGTGGCCGGCTTGTCG
>DASSUA010000552.1:0-2197 GCA_035707525.1 Pseudonocardiaceae bacterium | reverse complement strand
CTGCCGCGACTGCCGCTCGTGGGCGGCGACGTGACGGGGTTGCATGGTGACCGGCGGCAGGCGGGCAGGCTGCTGGTTGACCGCCGCGCGGTACAGCTCGACCAGATCAAACTCCAGCAGGGCAAAGCTGTAGCCGTCGCAGATCAGGTGGTGGGCGACCATCAGCAGGACGTGATGTTCAGGGGCAAGCCGGACCAGACGCAAACGCCAGAGCGGCGAGCGGGTCAGCTCGAACGGCGCCGCCATCTCGGCGACGATCAGCGCCTGCAACGCTGTGCTGTCGCGCGGCAGGGATACGTTGGTGATCTCCACCGGTGCGGCGGGATGGACCACCTGTCGGACCGGCGGACCGAGGTCGAAGGCGGTGCGAAGGCTCTCATACCGGTCGACCAATGCTGCAACGGCCGCCTGCAAGGCGTCCGGGTCGAACGGCCCTTCGAGGTCCCAGGCCGCGGCGAGGCTGTCGTTGGACTTGTTGCCGCGTATCGCGGCCCTCCATTCCTCCTGCAGGTAGGTGACCTCGTGGCGGGCCGTCCCGGCTAGGTGGGGTGGTTGGATGGTGCTCATGTCGGCGGCTCCGTACGTTGGTAGAGGGTGTCGAGGGTGGTGTGGGGGGCCGACCCGGCCGTGTCCAGGACGGCGGCCAACCGGACGGCGGTGCGCGTGACCGCAGCGGCGCCGAGCGCCGCCGCGTTCGCGAGCAGGTGGCCGGTAAGCCGCCCGGTGTGGTCGTGCGCCACCAGGTCGAGGGTTGGCGCGCCGGGCCACGCCGGGGTGGGGGTCGGCGGTGGGGCGGGCAGGTCGACCGGCAGGACGGCCAGCTCCCCGAGCCTGGTCGGGGCTGTCACCGTCTGCGCCGCAAGGTAGTTGACGTTGATTGGGAACAGCGGGCCGTGGGGCGGCCCACCCGGCCACGGCAGTCGCCCGCTGGGCAGCGGGTGGTCCAGCGCCTCGGTCAGCGCGGCGCCGCTCTGGCCGACCAGTTCGGCGAAGTCGCCGGCGGCCGCGGTGTCGACGACCAGCGGCATCTGGTCGGCGACGTACCCGACGACATCGCGCAGTTGCGGGCGGTCGCGGTTGGCCACCGTCACCCCGACAACCGTCGGGCCGGTGGTCGGCTGGCCGAGTGCGACGACGAGCGCCGCGGCGAGCACGGCCGGCACCGGGCTCGCCTGGGTGCGGGCCAGCGCCCGCAGTGCAGCGACACGGGTCGGGTCGAGGTCGGGCAGGACCTGCCGCAGCGGCAGGTAGACGTCGCTGCGTCGACTGCCCGGCAACTCGGCCGGCCGTACCCCTTCCAGCCGGCCGGCCCAGTACCGCTCGGCGACCGAGAAGCTGGCCGTGCGCTCCGCCGCGGCGAAGTCCGCGAACTGGACCGGCAGCGCCGGCAAGCGATCACCGCGATAGAACGCCAGCAGGTCCCGGGTCAGCAGCGCGTTGGACGCGGCGTCGGTGATGGCGTGGTGCAGCGTCAGGCACAGCAGGTGGTCGCGGGCATCGAGGCGATACAGCTGCGCCCGGACCAGTGGGGCATTGTCGAGGACGAACGGGGCGGCGGCGTCCTCGGCGACGCCCGCCAGCGCCCCGTCGTCGTCCAGCACCGGCAGCTCGGACCGGGCCAGCTTCAACGCGCCGGGCTCGTGGACGACCTGCACGACCGTGCCCTGCTCGGTGCGGCGCAGCCACGTGCGCAGTACCTCATGCCGCTGTGCGAGCGCGGTGAGCGCGTCTTGCAGGCGGCCGGTATCCAGCGCACCGACGAACCGCAACGCGATCGGAGGAACGATCACGGTGGACGGCCCACCGTCGACCGCGGTGTACAGCCACGTTTGGCGGTAGGAGGCCGGCAGCTCGAACGTCGGCATGGCCACTATTCCCCCGGGATGCCGCACGGACAGCGACCAGAGACGGTGTGCGTCACGCCGGGCCGGGCGCGCGGCTCGGCACGCGCGGGATCGGCCCTATGGCGGACTCGGCGGCCTCGAGCGGCGGTGCGGCGTCCGCGCGGTGGTCGGCAGCGACGAGTCGCTCGGCCTGCGCAGGAACCAGAACCAGCTGCGTCGGGCGGTGCCGTTCGATGGCGTCGAAGAAGGCCGTGGTGTCCCATCGCGGCAACGTGACCACGTGGTGCGGGCGGGCGTCGAGCGGCTGCAGCAGCAGCCCCTGCCCGGCCACCGACCCGAACGGCAAGCAGTGC
>DASSUA010000551.1:0-8737 GCA_035707525.1 Pseudonocardiaceae bacterium | reverse complement strand
TGGGAGGTATCGTTGACCAGCCGGACGGCGGCTCCGTCCGGGAAGAACTCGGCGACCGACACCGAGGCCAGGTCCAGGTGCAGGCGAAACAGCACCGACGGCCAGGCGTCCAGCGCGATCGCGAGCAGGGTCTTGACCGGTGCGACGTGGCTGACGACCACGACGGTGGCCCCGGGGTGGTCGACGATGAGCGCGTCCCGGGCGCGGCGGACGCGGCGGCGGACGGAGTCGAGGCTCTCGCCGCCCGGCGGGGCGACCGAGGTGTCGTGCAGCCAGCGGGCGTGCAGGTCCGGGTTCCGGGCGGCCACCTCGGCGAAGGTCATGCCCTCCCAGTCGCCGTAGTCGGCCTCGATGAGCCCGTCGTGAACGGTGACCGGCAGGCCGAGCTGGGCGGCGACGGGCTCGGCGGTCTGGACGGCGCGGCGCAGCGGCGAGCTGACCACCGCGACGACCTCGGTGAGCGCGGTGAGCCCGGCGAGCCGCTTGGCGGCCAGCGCCGCCTGGGTCTCCCCGGTGGAGGTGAGCGGCAGGTCGCCGCGGCCGGAGTAGGCGCGCCGGATGGAGTGCTCCGTCTGCCCGTGCCGCAGCAGGACCAGGCGCGTCGGCGGCTCCGACTCACCCCGCCAGGCCAGCGGCGGCGCGGGCGGCTCCGCCGGAGCGGGCCGGCGGGACGGGCGTTGTTCGCCCTCCGCTTGGGCGTCCCTGGCCCGGTCCATGGCCTCGTTGGCCAGCCGGTCGGCGTGCCGGTTGCGCTCGCGCGGCACCCACTGGAACCGCACGCTGCCCAGCCGCCGCACGAGCGCCGCGGCGTCACCGGCGAGCGGCTGCAGGTGCGGCTGCCGGATCCGCCAGCGGCCAGACATCTGCTCGACGACGAGCTTGGAGTCGAGCCTGGCCTCGACGTCGGTGGCGCCGAGCTCGAGCGCGGCGCGCAGGCCCTCGATCAGCCCGGTGTACTCGGCGACGTTGTTGGTGGTGTGCCCGAGCGCGCCCGACCGCTCGGCTAGCACGGCGCCGGCGGGGTCGCGGACGACCGCGCCGTAGCCGGCCGGGCCGGGGTTGCCGCGCGAACCCCCGTCGGCCTCGACGATTACCTTCACCGGGTTACAGCCCGGACTGCGGCGTGCGGATGAGGACGACGCCGCACTCCTCGCAGCGCAGCACCGCGTCGGGGGCGGCGTCGCGCAGCTTGACCAGGGCGCTGCGGTCCAGCTCCAGCCGGCAGGCGCCGCAGCGGCGGGACCGCAGCAGCGCGGCCCCGGTGCCCTTCTGGGCGCGGATGCGGTCATAGAGCGTGAGCAGGTCGGCGGGCAGCTCCGCGGTCAGCGCGGCGCGGTCCGCGGTGCGACGCCGGACCAGGTCGTCGAGCTCGGTGAAGGCGGCGTCGCGGCGGCCGGTCGCGTCGGCGAGCTGCGCCTCGGTCGCGGCCAGCGCCTCCCGCGCCTTGGCGGCATCGGCGTCGGCGTTCTCGCGGCGCTCCATGAGCTCCAGCAGGTCGTCCTCCAGGGCGGCCTGCCGGCGCTGCAGGGTGTCCAGCTCGTGCTCCAGGTCGCTGACCTGGCGCGCGCCCACACCCTGCTTGAGCAGGTTGCGGTCGCGGTCCTCGCGGGCCCGGACGGCCTCGATCTCGGTCTCCAGCCGCCGGCTGTCGCGGTCCAGGTCACTGATCAAGGTGTCGGCCGCGATCACGGCGTCACGCCTGGCCCGCAGCTGCGCCTCCAGGCCGGCGATCTCGGCCAGCTCGGCCAGCGTCCGCCGCCGGTGCGCGGTGCGGTCCAGCTCGGCGTCGGTGTCGGCCAGGTCGAGCAGCCGCCGCTGGGCGGCTGGGTCGGCGTTCACGCTTGGGTCCCTCCGGCGATGGTCCACGGATCGGTGCGGCGAGTGGAGACGGTGACCTCGACCGTACCGCCGAGCGCGGTCGACACGACGCTCGCGGCCTGCGCACACCACGGCTGTTCACTCGCCCAGTGGGCGACGTCGACGAGCGCCGGCGCGTCCGGGCTGGTCCGCAGGTGCTCGTCGGCCGGGTGGTGGCGCAGGTCGGCGGTCAGGTAGGCGTCGACGCCGGCCCTGGCCGCCTCGGCGAGCAGCGAGTCGCCGGCCCCGCCGCACACGGCGACGGTGCGCACCGGCCGGTCCGGGTCACCGGCGCCGCGGACGCCCCACGCGGTCGCCGGCAACGCGCTGGCGGCGCGGCGCACGAACGCGGCGAACGGTTCGGCCGCGGGCAGCTCGGCGACCCGGCCGAGGCCGCACGCCGCCGGCAGCACGCCGGCCGGCCGGGGTTCCAGCGGGCCGAGCACGGCCAGGCCGAGGGCGGCCGCGAGCGCGTCCGACACCCCGGGATCGGCGGCATCGGCGTTGGTGTGGGCGGTGAACAGGGCGACGCCGGCCCTGATCAGGCGGTGGACCAGCGCCCCCTTGGGCGTGTCCGCGCCGACCCCGTGCACGCCGCGCAGCAGCAGCGGGTGGTGCACGAGCAGCAGCTGGGCGCCGGACTCGATCGCCTCGGTAACGGTCGCCCCGGTCGCGTCAACGGCGACCAGCACCCTGGTCACCGGCTCGGCCGGGTCGCCGCACACCAGGCCCACCGCGTCCCACGGCTGGGCCAGCTCCGGCGGGTAGGCCAGCTGCACCGCGTCGATCACGTCGCCGACTTTCGCGCTGCCAACCCTTGCGGTCATCGCGCGGAGTCTAGGCTGGCTGATCGGCTTGCGGCGGCCGCCGGGGAGAATGCGCTCATGATCCGCGTCGTGTTCGTGTGCTCGGGGAACATCTGCCGCTCGCCGATGGCGGAGAAGGTGTTCGTCGAGCACCTGCGCCGCGCCGGGCTCGACCGGCACGTCGACGTGTGCAGCGTCGGCACCGGCGGCTGGCACGTCGGCGAGCCGGCCGACCCGCGCGCGGTCGAGGTGCTCGCCAGCCGTGGTTACCGCGGCGCGCACGCGGCGGCCCAGCTGGCGCTCGAGCACACCGACGCCGACCTGCTGGTGGCCCTGGACTCCGGGCACGCTCGGGCGTTGCGCCGGATGGTGCGCGACCCGGACCGGGTGCGGCTGCTGCGGGCTTTTGATCCAGATGCCGATCCCGATGCCGGCGGCGGCCTGGACGTGCCGGACCCGTACTACGGCTCGCGGCGCGGCTTCGACCGGGTGCTGGACATGATCGAGGCCGCGATGCCCGGCCTGCTGGCCTGGGTCCGGGAACGGCTGTGAACGCCGACCCGCGGGTGGCCGTGACCGAGCTGACCGGCACCGAGGCGGTCGCGGCGCACCGCATCGGGGGCGGTTCGACCGGCGCCGTGTTCGAGGTCGAGCTCGCCGACGGCGACCTGGTGGTGGCCAAGTCGCTCGGCGAGCCGAGGCCGGGCTGCACCGACGCCGAGGCGGCCGGGCTGGCCTGGCTGGCCGAGCCGGGCGTCGCCGCCGTCCCCGCCGTTCGCGCGCACGACGAGAGCTGGCTGGTGATCGAGCACGTCGAGCCGGGCGAGGCGACGCCGGCCGCGGCCGAGCGGTTCGGGCGCGAGCTGGCCCGGCTGCACGCCGCCGGAGCGGACGCGCACGGTGCCCCGCCCGCGGGCGGACCGCGGCACGCGTGGATCGGCCGGGCGCCGATGCACAACACTCCCGAGCCGGACTGGCCGACGTTCTACGCCAACCACCGCGTCGAGCCGTACCTGCGCACCGCCGTCGACACCGGGGTGCTCACCGCGCCCGAGGGTGCCGTGGTGAGCCGGGCCCTGGACGCGGTCGCCGACGTCGCCGGGCCGGCCGAGCCGCCGTCTCGGCTGCACGGGGACCTGTGGGCGGGCAACGTCCACTTCGGCGCCGACGGCCGGGCGTGGCTGCTGGATCCGGCGGCGCACGGCGGCCACCGGGAGACCGACCTGGCGATGCTCGCGCTGTTCGGCGCGCCGCATCTGGAGCGGGTGCTCGCCGCCTACGACGAGCAGTCGCCGCTGGCCACCGGCTGGCGGGACCGGGTGCCGCTGCACCAACTGTTCCCGCTGCTCGTGCATGCCGTCCTGTTCGGACGCTCGTACGCGGCGCAGTCGGTGCGGGCGGCCCGGGCGGTGCTCGCTCTGCGCTAGCGGCGCGTGGCGCTGGGTCAGGGCTCGCGGAGCACGCAATCTGGACCGGCACGACGTGACCGATGTGTCAACTCGGCGGCCGGGTGTTGACTCATCCGTCAACAACTCCAAACCGCGGCCCACGACTTACTGACCGCGCGACTTACTGACCGCGCGACTTACCGACCAAGGCTGCCTGCCGCGCCAGTACGGTTGACCGTGTGCGTTTCCTGCTGCGGCCGGGATGGCTTGGCCTGACCGCGGCCGTGGTGCTGTTCGCGGTCGCCTGCTTCACGGTGCTCGGCCCGTGGCAGTTCCGCCGGCACGAGGAGCGGCAGGCCCGCAACCAGGCGATCGAGGAGTCGTTCCGGGTTCCGCCGGTGCCAGTGGAGACGGTGCTGGCCGGCGGGCGGCCCGCCGACCAGGAGTGGCGCCAGGTGACGCTCACGGGCAGCTACCTACCGCGGGCTCAGGCACTCGCCCGGCTGCGCTCGGTCCATGGCGAGCCGGCGTTCGAGGTGCTCACCCCGTTCCGGCTGACCGGCGGGGAGGTCGTGCTCGTCGACCGCGGTTTCGTGCGCCCGGTGCGGGACGCGACCGCCGGCCGCGGCGGGCAGGTGCCGGCGTTCGAGCCACCACCGCAGGGCCAGGTCACGGTCGTCGGGCGGGTCCGCCGCGACGAGACCGGCGGCCGGGACCGCGGGGTGATCGACGACGGCGGGCACCGGCAGGTGTACGCGATCGACTCCGCGACCGTCGGCGCGGCCGCCGGCATCCCGATCCGGCCCGGATACGTGCAGCTCAACGCCGAGCAGCCCGGCGTGCTCGGGCCGATGCCGCTGCCCCGGCTGGAAGCCGGGCCGCACCTGGCCTACGCGCTGCAGTGGCTCGCGTTCGGGGTGATGGCGCTGGCCGGTTGGGTGCTGCTGGTTCGCCGCGAGCTAACCGAGCGCGCCGCGGCGCCGGCCCCGGCCGGCGCCAACCACGGCGGCGAGCACCGCTGACGCCCCCGCCGCGGCGACGCCGACCACCCGGGACAGCTCGACTCCCCTGGTGACATCGCCCGCGTCCGGGGTGCGGCCGTGCCCGAGCACCGGCCGCTCGGCGATCCCGTGCGGGTAGGCGGTGCGGCCGCCAAGGCGGATCTCCAGGGCTCCCGCGAACGCGGCCGCCACCTGCCCGTCGTTCGGGCTCGGGTACAGCGCCCGGTCGCGCCGCCACACCTGCCAGGCTCCCGGCGCGGACCCGCCGACGACCGGCGCGCACAGCGCCGTGAGCACCGCGGCCGCCCGCGCGGGCACCAGGTTCGCCAGGTCGTCGAGCGTGGTGGCCGCCGCGGTGAGCCAGCGGTGGCCGGCCGCCGCGTGCGGCGGCACCGCCGCCTTCAGCACGTCGACCACGCGGTAGCAGAGCAGCCCCGGCATGCCGGCGACGGCGCCCCACAGCAGCGGCCCCACCATGGCGTCGGCCGTGCTGCCCGCGACCGACTCGACGGCCGCCCTGGCCAACCCGGCGCCATCCAGCGCGGACGGATCGCAGCGGGACAGCCGGGGCAGCCGCTGCCTGGCCTGCGCGACGTCACCGGCGTCGAGCGCCCTGGCCAGGGCGGCGCCCTCGGCGACCACCGACGCACCGCCGAGCACCGCCCAGGTGGCGGCGGCGGTGCCGGCGGCCTGCAGCAGCGGGTTCCGCCGGCCAAGACGCTCCACGGCCACGCCGGCCAGCACGGCGCCGCCGAGCAGGAGCGCCGCGCGGACGGCATCGGCGGGGCGACGGTCGGGCGCAAGCCGCCGCGGGCCGGCCAGCACCGTGTCGGCCAGCACCGTGTCGGCAAGCACCGTGTCGGCGGCCACGCCCAACAGCAGGCCCGCTGCCCGTGCTGTAGTCACTCGCGCTCCTCGTAACCGGTTGGTCGGCCACCGTATCGCGCCGGGTGGGGACGAAATGGCCGGCCTGGGCCTATCGTTGGCAAGTTGCACACAAGCACTGAAGGTCACCAGAGGCGGTGTCGGCCGGAATAAGAGGGGGTATCGGCTCCATGCGGCTGATCACTTGCACGCTGGCCCAACGTGGTGATCCCGGCCGAGCCGGCTGGAGAACCCTCGACAGCGCCTGGCCCGCGTTCATGCACCTGGCACCCGCGGGAGTGCTCTACTACGGAACCCCGGCGTTCGCCGAGCACATGCTGCTCGCGTTCACCGAGGCCGATCCCACGACCGTGGTGGCAAGGGCGGCCACGGTGCCGTTCCGGCAGCCGCGCCGGGCCGACGGGACGCCGTTCGAACTGCCCGACGACGGGTGTGACGAGGTGATCCGGTGGGCGGCCGCGGACCAGGTCACCGGTGCGTGCCCGGACACGGTGGCGAGCGTGGAGGTCGTGGTGCGCCAGGACGTGCGGCACCGCGGCTGGGGCGCCCAGATGATCACCGCGATGAAGGACAACGCGCGCCGGCTCGGGTTCGCCGCGTTCGTGGCCCCCGTGCGGCCGATGGCCAAGCATCGCGAGCCTGGCGTACCGATGGCGGAGTACGTCTCGTGGGTGCGGGCCGACGGGCTGCCGGCCGACCCGTGGCTGCGGGCGCACGCGCGGCTCGGCGGCCGGATCGTGCGGCTGGCCCCGACGTCCACCGTGATCGCGTCGAGCCTGGACACCTGGCGGCGGGTCACCGGGCTCCCCTTCGACCGCAGCGGCCAGGTCATCGTGCCCGGTGCCCTGGTGCCGGTACACGTGAGTGTCGAGCACGACTACGCCGTGTACGTCGAGCCCGCGGTGTGGATGCGTCACGAGCTGTGAGACTCGCTTGACTGCGCCCAGAGGTTGATGCCGGACTCGGTGGCGTACTTGTCGATCTCGGCGAGCTCGTCGTCGCTGAACTCGAGGTTGTCGAGGGCGGCGACGTTGTCCTCGAGCTGCCGGACGCTGCTGGCGCCGATGAGCGTGGAGGTCATCCGCTGGTCACGCAGCGTCCACGCGATCGCGAGCTGGGCGAGGGTCTGCCCGCGGTCGGCCGCGACGGCGTCCAGGGCGCGGATCTTGGCCAGGTTGTCCTCGTCGAGCCAGCCGGCGGGAAGCGAGCTGTCCCGGCTGGCCCGCGAGCCCTCCGGCACGCCGTTGCGGTAGCGGTCGGTGAGCATCCCCTGGGCCAGCGGCGAAAAGCCGATGCAGCCGGCGCCGGCACGGCCGAGCACGTCGAGCAGGCCGTCCTCGATCCAGCGGTTGAGCAGCGAGTACGACGGCTGGTGGATCACCAGCGGGGTGCCCAGCTCCCGCAGCAGGCCGACCGCCTGCTCGGTCCGCTGCGGCGAGTAGGAGGAGATGCCGGCGTAGAGCGCCTTGCCGGCCCGGACGGCGGCGTCCAGCGCGCCCATGGTCTCGGCGAGCGGGGTGTCCGGGTCGTACCGGTGCGAGTAGAAGATGTCGACGTAGTCCAGGCCCATCCGGCGCAGGCTCTGGTCCAGGCTCGCGATCAGGTACTTGCGCGAGCCCCATTCGCCGTACGGCCCCGGCCACATGTCGTAGCCGGCCTTGGTCGAGATGATCAGCTCGTCGCGGTACGGGCGCAGGTCGGCGGCCAGCAACCGGCCGAAGTTCTCCTCCGCCGACCCGTACGGAGGACCGTAGTTGTTGGCCAGGTCGAAATGCGTGATGCCGAGGTCGAACGCCCGGCGCAGGATCGCGCGCTGGGTGTCCAGCGGGCGGTCGTGGCCGAAGTTGTGCCACAGGCCGAGCGAGACCGCCGGCAGCCGCAACCCGCTCCGGCCGCAGCGCCGGTAGCTCATCGTGTCGTATCTGTCCACTGCCGCGAGGTAGGTCACGCCGACCATCGAACACCCTCCCGCAGCCCGCCCCGCACCCTGATGACGGTTCGCCTACCAGCGGTAACGCAGAGCGTGCGCGTAGCGTTCGGGCGCCCGACCCCGCCCCTGACCGCCAAAAGGACCCCTCATGATCGAACAGCAGGCCGGCCCCAGCAGTTTCGACCTCGTCCGCCGCGGCTACGACCCCCGTCAGGTCGACGACCGCATCGCAGCGCTCATGCACACCGCCTCCGCCGAGCGCGAGCAGAACGGCCGCCAGATCGCCATGCTCCAGCGCCGCGTCGAGGAGCTCCACCTCGAGGCGCAATCCGCGCAGCAGGAGGTGCCGCCGGCCGAGCCGTCGTTCGCCGGCCTCGGCGCCCGGGTCGAGCAGATCCTGCGGCTGGCCGAGGAGGAGGCCAACGAGCTGCGCGCCAAGGCGCAGATCAACGCCGAGGAGTTCCGGGTCCAGGCCGCGCACGATGCCGAGCGAATCCGCGCCGAGGCCGAGCGCGACGGTCAGGCCAGGACCGCCGAGGCCGAGCGGGCCGTGGCCCAGCTGCGGGCGCAGGCACGCAAGGAGATCGAGGTCCTGCGGGCCGAGGCCGAGACGCACGTGGCGGCCAAGCTGGAGGAGGCCCGCGGCCTGGTCGAGCAGCAGCGGGCCAAGGCCGCTCAGGCGGCTGCCGACTTCGAGACCACCCTGGCCAGGCGCCGCGACCAGGCCGAGCGCGACCTCAACGAGCGCCAGCAGGCGGCCGACAAGCGCCTGGCCGAGGTGACCGGCCAGGCCGAGCGGCTGCACGCGCAGGCGCTGCGGGACAAGCGCGAGGCCGAGCGCCGGGCCAGCGACCTGCTCGAGTCGGCCCG
>DASSUA010000550.1:0-3226 GCA_035707525.1 Pseudonocardiaceae bacterium | reverse complement strand
GGCGAGCCCGACCGGCTGGCCCGGATCCCGGGGGCGATCACCGAGCGGATCGCCAGGGTCCTGGCGGTGGCGGCGGCGTACGGGCATGACCGGCTGGTGCTCGGCGCGTGGGGGTGCGGGGCGTTCGGCAACGATCCGGAGGTCGTCGCCGGCGCGTTCGCGGCGCAGCTCGGTCCCGGCGGTGGATTCGCGACCCGGTTCGAGCACGTCGTGTTCGCGATTCTGCGGTCCGCGGAGCCGGCGAACCTCACCGCGTTCCGGCGGCGGTTCGCGAGCGGATAGGAACGTAGGGTGTCGGCGTACGTACTGTGCGAATGCCACCGTTCGGCCCCGTAAGCGCCTCTCTGAGGTGCGGTAACATCCCGGGACCGATGTTAACTGGACCCATTAGCGGTCGAATCGACCCGACGCCGAGCGAGATCTATCACGCCGAGGTGCTGTCCGGTCAGTTCGATTACGAGATGGCTCACCTGCTGGGCCATTACGTCGCGATCGAGAAGGCGCTGCTGGCCGAGTACCGGCGCCTGGGCCTGATCGAGGCCGGCCAGGTGCGGGCGATCGCCGGCCGCCTCGACCTGATCGACCGGGCGGCGCTGCGGGCCGACCCCCGGCACAACGTCTCCGACATCGCGTTCGCGATCGAGCGGTTCGTCACCGACGGGCTGGCGGAGCCGGTGCCGGCGTGGCACGTCGACCGCAGCCGCAACGACCTGCAGGCGTGCGCCCAGCAGATGTACGTCCGCGGCGAGGTGCTCGACGTCGCCGAGGCGATGCTGCGTTTCGGGGGCACGGCGGCGGCCCTGGCGGCGCGCACCGCGGACCTGCCGATGCCGGGCTACACGCACCTGCAGGCCGCCCAGGTGATCACGCCCGGGTTCTACCTGGCGGCGCTGTGCGGCGAGGTGCTGCGCACGCTGCGCCGGCTGCGGCTGTCCTACGGCGAGGTCGACGCGTGCCCGCTCGGCGCCGGCGCGATGGCAGGTCAGGAACTGGCCTGGGACCGCGAGCGGCTGGCGGCCCTGCTCGGGTTCGGGCGCAGCCAGCCGCACGCGCTGACCGCGGTCGCCTCTCGCGGGTACGCCCTGTCGGTGGCGGCGGACCTGGCCGGCTTCGGCGTGACCATGTCTCGGTTCTGCACCGATCTGATGGCGTGGGGCAGCAGCGAGTACGGCTTCATCGACCTGCCCGATTCGCTGTCCGGGATCTCCTCGGCGATGCCGCAGAAGAAGAACTTCCCGATCCTGGAGCGCATCCGCGGCCGGACGGCGCACCTGACGACGTTCCACCTGGACCTGGCCACCGGCCAGCGCAGCACCCCTTACGCGAACATGGTGGAGGTCTCCAAGGAGGCCGGGGCCCACCTGCGCACGCTGTTCGAGACCGTCCGCTCGGTGCTCACGCTGTTCACGGCGGTCCTGGAGCACCTGCGGTTCGACGCCGCCGCGATGCGCGCCGCGTGCGAGCGCGACTACCTCGGCGGCTTCACGCTGGCCAACCTGCTGACCCTGCGGGTGGGCCTGCCGTGGCGCAGCGCCCAGGTGACCGCCGGGCGGTATGTCGTGCTGGCCAGCGGCCAGGGGCTGCCGCCGGACAAGCCGGACGGACGGCTGCTGGCCCGGCTCGTCGACGAGCAGCACGCCGAGCAGCACGACGAGCTGGACCCGAGGCGGGCCGAGGGACTGCTGAGCGAGGCGTTCGGGGTGGACAACGCGCTGGCGGCCAAGCGGTCGGCCGGCTCGACCAACCCGGCGGCGGTGGCCGAACTGCTCGCCGCGGTCGACGCGGAGCTCACCGAGCAGGGACAGTGGTGGCGGGAACGGCGGGACGCGTTGCGGCGAGCCGGGGACGAGCTGCAACGGACTCTGGCGACGAGGGGTTGACGATGCGATTCGACGGGGTCATCGAGGCGATCGGGCAGACTCCGCTGGTCCGGCTGGCGCTGCCGGCGCCGGAGGGCGTCGAGGCCTACGCCAAGCTGGAGATGCAGAACCTGTACGCCATGAAGGACCGCGTGGCCAAGCAGGTCATCCTCGAAGCCAGGCGGACCGGCCTGCTCGCCGAGGGCGCCCCGATCATCGAAAGCTCGTCCGGCACGATGGCGCTCGGCCTGGCACTGGTCGGCACGGGCCTCGGCCACCCGGTGCACATCGTCACCGACCCGCGCATCGATCCCATCACGCACACCAAGCTCGACGCGCTCGGCTGCCACGTGCACGTCGTCACCGAGATGACCAGCGCCGGGTGGCAGAGCGCCCGCCTCGAGCTGCTGTGCCGGCTGATGGACGACCTGGACGGCGCGTTCTGGCCGCGCCAGTACACCAACCCGCAGAACCCGGCCGCCTACCGGGCGCTCGGCGAGGAGCTGCTCGCCGAGCTGGATCGCATCGACGTGCTGGTCGGCGCGGTCGGCAGCGGCGGCTCGCTGTGCGGCACGACCAGGGCGCTGCTCGACGAGCTGCCGAACCTGCGGGTGGTCGGCGTGGACTGCGTCGGCAGCCTGATCTTCGCCCAGCCGGACTGGCCGCAGCGCCGGCAGAGCGGCCTCGGCAACAGCCTCCAGCCGTCCAATGTGGACTACTCGGTGTTCGACGAGGTGCACTGGCTCAACGACGACGAGGCGTTCACCGCCACCAGGATGCTGGCCCGCGAGCAGAAGATCTTCGCCGGCAACACGTCCGGTTCGGTGTACCGGGTGCTGCGGCACCTCGCCTCGGTCGCCGCGCCCGGCAGCACGATCGTCGGGATCTTCCCCGACCGCGGGGACCGCTACCACGAGTCGGTGTACCGCACCGAGCTCAGCGGGCTGCCGATGGCCGACGAGCCGGCCAGAGTCCCGTACGGCAGCCGGGTCAGCACCTGGTCGTACGCGCTGCTCGGCCGCAGCGGCCGCGGCCAGCTGGTGTTCCTGGAGTCCAACACGACCGGCACCGGGATGCTCGCGCTGCGCACCGCGGCCCGGCTCGGCGTCCAGCCGGTGCTGCTGACCGGCCGGCCGGGGCGCTACGCCGGCCTCGACGAGACACCCTGCCGGATCATCGAATGCGACACCAACGACCCGGCCACCGTCGCGCACGTCATCGCGAAGGAACTCGCCGGGCAGCTCGCCGGCATCACCACGACCAGCGAGTACTACCTGGAGCCGGCCGCCGAGCTGGCAGCCGCGAACGGCCTGCTCGGCAACCCCGCCGAGGCGATCGCCAACTGCCGCAACAAGGCCAGGACCCGG
>DASSUA010000549.1:0-2130 GCA_035707525.1 Pseudonocardiaceae bacterium | reverse complement strand
TTGCTGGGCGGATTGCGTGGGGTGGTGCTCGGCGGGTTGCCGGGTACGTCGCCGTCGCCGTCGCCCTCGTCGTCGCCGTCACCCTCGCCCTCGTCGCCGCCCTCGTCGTCGCCGTCGCCCTCGGAACCGGCGGCCTGCGTCTCGCAGAAGCCGTCGACCTTGTCGGCGCCGCCGGCCACGGTGACCAGTGCCCGGAAAGCGAAACCCTCCAGCGCCTGGCCCGGGTCGTTGCTCACCTCGGCCGCGTAGGCCTCGCACAGCGCGGTAATCGAGGGCGACGGGATGCCGGCCGGGTCGCCACCGTTGCCCTCCGGCGAGGACTGTTCGGCCGGTGACGCGGGGGGGTGCGTGGCGGCGGGAGCGGCCGGGAAGATCGGCAGCTCGATGGGAAGCACGCCGGCGCCGGCGGCGAGTGCGATGCTGCCCGCTCCGGCCGTCACCACCGCCGCCATCGCGGCAGCCTTGACCGTGAGCAGCTTCGCCGCCGTGATCCCGAGGGCTGACGGCCGTCGTCGGGGATTCGGGTGTCGGGGATTCGGGTCGAGCGCAGCAGCCCGGAAGGCAGCCAGCGCCGCCCGCTCACCGGCCAGCTCATGCGCCTGAGCCGGCCCCGCCGCCGCACGCAGCTGCGCGACGAGCAGCGCCGGCACGCCGGTGCCCGGGCCGCCGTCGAGCAGGCACTCGGCATCGACCCGGTTGATCCGGTGTGGTCGCTGATCAGTCATCTCATCCCCGTTGGCGTCACGCCGGCCGTTCCTGTCACACCCCCGGCTCCGGCTACGCCACCACCTTGTGCCGCGTGCCCCGGCCGCTCGCCCCGGCGCCGCTGTTGCGGCACCTGCCGCCGCTCCAGCTGTTCGGCCAGCCGGCGCAGGCCCCGCCACGCGGCGGTCCGCACCGCCCCTGGCCGCTTGCCCACCACCTCGGCGGTCGCCTTGGCGTCGAGCCCGACCACCGCCCGCAACAGCACCGCCTCGGCCTGGTCCCGCGGCAGGGTGGCGATCAGCGCGATCGCCGCCTTCGTCGACACCGACTGCATTGCCTGGTCGGCCGTGTCCTGCCCGTCCGGCAGCTCGACCAGCACCTCGGCACAGGTCACCGCCGGCCGGCGCCGCTGGCGCCGCAGATGATCGAGCGCCCGGTTCCGGGCGATGGTCGCGGCCCAGCCGCGGAACCCCGCCCCCTGGTCCCGAAACGAGCTCAAGTCGCGCGCGATCTGCAGCCACGTCTCGGACGCCAGATCCTCGGCGTCCTCCCCGACCAGGCCGCGCAGGTACCGCAACAACCCGGGCTGCACGGCGCGGTACAGCGCGCGGAAGGCCTCCTGATCACCACCGCACGCCGCGCGCACCGCCGGCGCCAGGTCGGACCCGCCACTCACGACCGCGCCCACCGGTCCGGCGACCGCCCGCTGTCCTCGTAAGCCGTTCGAGCTATCGCCAGCACCTCGCTGTCTCGTCGCTGTATCGTCGCTGTCTCGTCGCTGTCTCGTCGTCCGTGCACCATAGGCGGCGGCATTCGGCACGTGTCACCGCACATTCCTTCTCGGCGCACGGGCGGCCATTTCCGTCACACGCCCAATCTCAGGCCGTCCGACCAGCCATTTCCGTCGCGCGCGCCAGCTCGGGCCGCCCAGCCAGCCGCTTCCGTCACACACACCACAGCTCGCCGCACGGCCAGCTGCTGTCACGCCGCACACCTCGCCGCACGGCCGGCCGCTGCTGTCACGCACCCCATCCGAGCCGCACGGCCGGCCGCTTCCGTCACGCGCCACGGCTCGCCGCACGGCCAACTGCTGTCACGCCACACACCTCGCCGCAGGAACGGCCGCTTCTGTTGGACGGGCACGCCGGCCCGGCCCGGGTACCCGCTCGCCGGTTCGCTCGCCTATCCGCTCGGCGGTTCGCTCGCCTATCCACCCGCCGGTTCGCCCGCTTACCTGCCCGCCGGCCGGCTCGACCCTGCCGACGGCCACCGTCAATCCGGAAAGCCACGGCCGTTCCAAGATCAAGTTCGGGGTTTGGGCTTGGTTTGGTGCTGGTTGCTGCGAGGTGAGCGTGGGCGGCGGGTCTGGGTGGTGTTGCGAGGAAGCTCTGGTGTGGGCCGGTTGGGTCGGGGATGTGCCGGCCG
>DASSUA010000548.1:0-2386 GCA_035707525.1 Pseudonocardiaceae bacterium | reverse complement strand
GCAAGCTGCGCGAGGACCGGCCCGCGCTGTCCGCGATCGCGCTCTGCGCGGACAGCTCCACGGTCACCGCGGTCAGCAACGACTACGGGTACGACGAGGTGTTCGCGCGCCAGGTGCGGGCGCACGGGCGGCCCGGGGACGTACTCGTGCTGCTGTCGGCCAGCGGGCGCAGCCGCAACCTGCTCGCCGCCGCGGACGCCGCGGTCGAGGTCGGGCTGCGGCTGTGGGCACTGACCGGCCCGGCACCGAACCCGCTGGCCAGCCGGTGCGCCGACGCCCTTGCGGTGCCGGCCGACGACTCCCAGGTCGTGCAGGAGCTGCACCTGGTCGCCGTACACCTGTTGTGCGGCTACGTCGACCTGGTGCTGCCGACCGTGCATACCGTCGCCGCCGCCTACTCCGACGCGCGGACCCTCGCCGCCCCGCCGGACGACGCTCGCCGGAGCGTGCTGCGGTGAGCCCCCGGCTGGTCGTGCTGGGCGACGCGCTGCTCGACCGCGACATCGAGGGCGCGGCCGACCGGCTCTGCCCGGACGCCCCGGCCCCGGTGCTGACCCAGACCAGCGCCGTGGACCGCCCCGGCGGCGCCGCGCTCGCGGCAGTGCTGGCCGCAGGCTTCGGGTACGACGTCACGCTGGTGGCCGCTATCGCCGCCGACGAGGCGGGTGGGCGGCTGCACGGGCTGCTCGACGCGGCCGGGGTGCAGGTGTGCGCCCTGCCCTTGCCCACGGCGACGCCGGAGAAGATCCGGCTGCGGGCCGGTGGATACGTGCTGCTGCGGCTCGACCGCGGCGGCGGGAGGGCTCCGCTCACCGCCGGTGAGCTGCCCGCAGCGGCCCGGGACGCCCTGCGCCGGGCAGCGGCCGTGCTGGTCAGCGACTACGGCCAGGGGATGACCCGGCTCGCCCCGCTGCGCGCGGCGATCGCCGAGCGGGATGGCACACCGGTGGTCTGGGACCCGCACCCCCGCGGGGCGGTTGCGGTGCCCGGGGCGCGCCTGGCCACGCCCAACGAGGCGGAGCTGGCCCGCCTGGTCGGGACGCCGACGGCCGGAGCCCACCGGTTGACCGCGGTGGCGGGCTCCGCGGCGGCGCTGCGCGAGCGCTGGCGGACCGGCGCGGTGGCGGTGACGCTCGGCGCGGACGGGGCGCTGCTGTGCCATGGCGGCGCCACGCCGCTGGTGGTGCCGCCCCCGGCCGGCCTGGCACTAGCCACAGTGGACACCTGCGGAGCGGGCGACTGCTTCGCCGCCGCGGCAACCGCCGCGCTGGCCGGCGGTGCCCTGGTGTCAGAGGCGGTGCAGGAGGCGGTCTGCCGAGCCTCGCTCTTTGTCGCGGCCGGCGGCGCCGGCACCGTGCGCCTGTCCGGCTCGCAGCCGCTGCCAGGACCCGCACGGCTGTCCGGCCCCGAACGGCCATCAGGCCGCGGACGGCTATCAAGCCCCGAACGGCTGTCTGGCCGCGAGCCGCTGTCAAGCCCAGAACCGGAGTGGCGACCGGCCGGCAGCGGCCCGCCCGCGGACGACGTGGTGGCCGCGGTGCGCAGCCGCGGCGGCACGGTCGTGGCCACCGGCGGCTGCTTCGACCTGGTGCACGCCGGTCACGTGGCCACCCTCGAGGCGGCCCGCCGGCTCGGCGACTGCCTGGTCGTCTGCATCAACTCCGACGCGAGCGTGGCCGCGCTCAAGGGGCCGGAGCGGCCGGTGGTGCCCGCGGCCGACCGGGCCCGGCTGCTGCAGGCGCTGGCGTGTGTGGATGCGGTGGTGGTATTCGACGAGGCCACCCCGCACGCCGTGCTGCGCCAGCTGCGTCCGGACGTGTGGGTCAAGGGCGGCGACTACTTCGACGGCCCGGCCGAGGCGCCGGCGCTGCCAGAGGCGGAGCTGGTGCGCTCCTGGGGCGGGCAGACGGTGGTCGTGCCATACCTGGCCGGCCGCTCGACGACCGACATGATCAGCGCCGTCCGGCGCAGCGAGACGTGGGCGCGACGCCCTGGTGACCCGGTGGAGGCAAGGAGAGGATCGACATGACAGCTCCGGGAACTGTGCTGGTGACCGGTGGAGCGAGCGGGCTCGGCGCGGCCGTGGTCACGGCGGTGGCCAAGGCGGGCGGGCGCCCCTGCGTGCTGGACCGGCAACCACCCCGCATCGACGTGCCCTACCTCCACTGTGACCTGGCGGACACGCGGGCCGCTGAGGAGGCCACCCGGCAGCTCGCCGAGGAGGCCGGCGGGCTCGACGCGGTGGTGACCGCGGCCGGAGTCGACGTGCCGGGGCGCCTGGCCGACGTGCCGGGGCACGTATGGGAGCGCGTGATCGCGGTCGACCTGCTCGGCACCGCCGCGGTGGTCCGGGCCGCCCTGCCCTACCTGGAGCGCTCCGCCGGTC
>DASSUA010000547.1:0-10622 GCA_035707525.1 Pseudonocardiaceae bacterium | reverse complement strand
GCGATGCAGTTCGGGTTCAACAACGACTTCTGCGCGCTCGTCCAGCTCAATGGCAACCGGCGCTGGCTGATGGTGAACAACCACGAGTACACCTCCGAGCTGTTCATGTGGCACGGCTACGACAAGGACAACCCCACCGAGCGGCAGGTGCGCGTCTCCTGGGCCGCCCACGGCATGTCGGTGGTCGTCGTTGAACGCGAACCGCACGGCGACGGCCTGCGCGTGGTGCTGGACCCGTACTACAACCGGCGGATCACCGCGACCAGCGAGTTCGACGTCCGCGGCCCGGCGGCCGGCTCGCCGTTCCTGCGCACCTCGGCGGACCCGACCGGCACCCTCGTGCTCGGCACGCTCAACAACTGCGCCGGCGGCCTCACCCCGTGGGGCACCGTGCTCTCCGGCGAGGAGAACTTCCACCAGTACTTCGGCAACCCCGAGCTGGTCAGCGATCCGGTCGCCAGGGCCCGGATCGCCCGCTACGGCGTCGCGAACGGCCCGAGCGAGCGCAAGTGGGAGCGGTTCGACCCGCGCTTCGATCTGCCGGTCGAGCCCAACGAGATCAACCGGTTCGGCTACATCGTCGAGGTCGACCCGTTCGAACCGGGTGAGCGGCCGGTCAAGCACACCGCACTCGGCCGGTTCAAGCACGAGGGCGCCACCATCCAGGTCGCGCACGACGGCCGGGTGGTCGCGTACCTGGGCGACGACGAGCGCTTCGAGTACCTCTACAAGTTCGTCTCCGACGGCCGCATGCTGTCCGGCCACAGCCGGCGGGCGCGCGAGCACAACAAGCGGCTGCTCGACTCCGGCACGCTCTACGTCGCGCGGCTCACCGGCGACAGCCCGCCGGCCGAGATCGACGGCAGCGGCCGGCTCCCGTCGGACGGCGAGTTCGACGGCACCGGCACCTGGATCCCGCTCGCCCGCAACAACACCTCCTACGTGTCCGGCTTCACCGCCGAGGAGGTGTACGTGTTCACCAGGCTCGCCGCCGACGCGGTGGGCGCCACCAAGATGGACCGCCCCGAGGACGTCGAACCCAACCCGCACACCGGACGCGTCTACGCCGCGCTCACCAACAACACCAACCGCGGCACGACCGGCCGGCCCGGCCCGGACGAGGCCAACCCGCGCCGGGTGAACCGGCACGGCCACGTGCTGGAGCTCGAGGAGCGCAACGGCGACCACACCGGCGCCACGTTCTCGTGGCGGCTGCTGCTGGTGTGCGGCGACCCGGCCGCCGCCGACACCTACTTCGGCGGCTTCGACAAGTCCCAGGTCAGCCCGATCTCCTGCCCGGACAACGTGGCGTTCGACCGCTACGGCAACCTCTGGGTGGCCACCGACGGCAACGCGCTCGGCTCCAACGACGGGCTGTTCTCGGTTCCGCTTAACGGCGCGCACCGCGGCCACGTCAAGCAGTTCCTGACGGTGCCGATCGGTGCCGAAACCTGCGGACCGGTCATCGCCGACGACTTCGTCCTGGTGTCCGTGCAGCACCCGGGCGAGGTCGACGGCGCGAGCGCGGACAACCCCGCCTCGCACTGGCCCGACGGCCCAGGCACCCAACCGCGCCCGGCCGTGGTGGCCGTGTTCCCCACCGGCTAGCCGCGCCCCGCCCGCCGCCGCGCGGCGAGTGCGGAGCGGGCGGTGGTTCGATATGCGTCGTGTCCGGCCGACCGCTTGCCCTGGTGACCGGGGCGTCCCGAGGCATCGGCGCGGCCGTCGCCGCCGCCCTTGCCGACACCCATGACGTGCTGCTCGGCGGGCGCGACCTGCCGGTGCTGGAAAAGCAGGCGCGGGCGCTGCCCGGGGCGCGGCCGTGGCCAGTGGAGCTGACCGACCCGGTGGCGCTGGTTGCCGCGACCTCGGGCGTCGGCGAGCTGGACGTGCTCGTGCACTCGGCCGGCATCGCCGAGCTGGGCCGGCTCGGCGTGGCGACCCTCGACTCGTGGCGGCGCACGTTCGAGGTGAACGTCTTCGCGGTGGCCGAGCTGACCAGGCAGCTGCTGCCGGCGCTGCGGGCCAGGGAAGGCCACGTGGTACTGGTAAACAGCGGCTCGGGGCTGCGCGCGAACCCGAACTGGGGCGCCTACGCGGCCAGCAAGTTCGCCCTGCGCGCCTACGCCGACGTGCTGCGCGCCGAGGAGCCGGCGCTGCGGGTCACCTCGGTGTACCCGGGCCGCACCGCGACCGGCATGCAGCGCGCGATCCGCGAGGTCGAGGGCGACGCGTACGAGCCCGAGCTGTACCTGCGGCCGGAGTCGGTCGCGGCGGCCGTGCTGGCCGCGGTCACCGCCGCGCCGGAGGCGCACCTCACGGACGTGAGCGTGCGGCCCACTAAAGAACGACGTTGACCAGCCGGTTGGGCACCACGATGACCTTGCGCGGGACCCGGTCGTCGACGATGCCGGCGATCTTCTCGTCGGCCAGCACCGCGGCCCGCAGCTCGTCCTCGGTCGCCGAGACCGGCACGCTGACCCGCGACCGCACCTTGCCGTTGACCTGGATCGGGTACTCGACGCTCTCGGTCACCAGGTACTGCTCGTCGGCCACCGGGAACGGCCCGCAGGCCAGCGAGCGGTCGTGGCCCAGGCGCTGCCACAGCTCCTCCGCGACGTGCGGGCACAGCGGCGCCAGCATCAGCACCAGCGGCTCGACCACCGTGCGCGGAGCGCCCGACGGGTAGGTCTTGGTCAGGTGGTTGGTCAGCTCGATCAGCTTGGCCGCCGCCGTGTTGTGCCGCAGGCCGCCGAAGTCGTCGCGGACGCCGGCGATCGTGCGGTGCAGCGCGCGCAGCGTCTCCAGGTCCGGTGCGGCAT
The DNA here is from genome assembly GCA_035707525.1 of Pseudonocardiaceae bacterium. Lineage (GTDB taxonomy): Bacteria > Actinomycetota > Actinomycetes > Mycobacteriales > Pseudonocardiaceae > DASSUA01. The sequence goes on along the minus strand of DASSUA010000547.1, from coordinate 7,800 downwards.
CGCCGACCCTGGTGGCGCCGGTCGCCTCGTCGACGGCCAGCCGCCACACCCGCTGCAGGAACCGGAACGAGCCGACGACGTCGCGCGTCGACCACGGCCGCGAGGTGTCCAGCGGTCCCATCGACATCTCGTACAGCCGGAACGTGTCGGCGCCATAGGTGTCGCACATCTCGTCCGGCGTGACCGAGTTGCGCAGGCTCTTGCCCATCTTCCCGTACTCCTGGTTGACCTGCTGATCTCCCCAGAAGTACCGGTCGCCGCGGCGGACGACCTCATCGGCCGGGACGTAGACGCCCCGCGCGTCGGTGTAGGCGAAGGCCTCGATGTAGCCCTGGTTGAACAGCCGGCGGAACGGCTCCTCGGCGCTCACGTGGCCCAGGTCGTAGAGCACCTTCTGCCAGAACCGGGCGTACAGCAGGTGCAGCACACCGTGCTCGACCCCGCCGACGTACAGGTCGACCCCGCCGGGATCCTCGGCGCCGTGGTCGGCCGGCCGCGGGCCCATCCAGTACCGCTCGACCTCGGCGTCGGCGAACCGCTCGTGGTTGGCCGGGTCGGTGTAGCGGATCTCATACCAGCAGGAGCCGGCCCACTGGGGCATGACGTTGGCGTCCCGGCGGTACGTGCGCGGGCCGTCGCCCAGGTCCAGCTCGACAGACATCCACTCGGTCGCCTTGGCCAGCGGTGGCTCCGGCGCGGAGTCGCGGTCCTCGGGGTCGAACGTCCGCGGCGAGTAGTCGTCGATCTCCGGCAGCTCCACCGGCAGCAGGTGCTCGGGAACGGCGACCGGCAGGCCGTCGCCGTCGTACACAATCGGGAACGGCTCGCCCCAGTACCGTTGCCTGGCGAACAGCCAGTCCCGCAGCTTGTACTGCACGGTGCCGCGGCCGTGGCCGTTGCGCTCCAGCCAGGCGATGATGCGCTCCTTGGCCTCGTCGACGCCGAGTGAGTCCAGGCTGACCTCGTCGTTGGCCGAGTTGACCGCCGGTCCCTCGCCGAGGTAGGCCTTGCCGTCGAAGCCGGCCGGCGGCTGCACGGTGCGCACGATCGGCAGGCCGAACACCTCGGCGAACTCCCAGTCGCGCTCGTCCTGCCCGGGCACCGCCATGATCGCCCCGGTGCCGTAGCCCATCAGCACGTAGTCGGCGATGAACACCGGGATCGCGGCGCCGGTCGCCGGGTTGACCGCGTTCGCGCCGACGAACACGCCGGTCTTCTCCCTGTTCTCCTGCCGGTCCAGTTCGGACTTGCGCGACGTCGCCAGCCGGTAGTTCTCGACCGCCTCGCGCGGGCTCGCCGCGCCGCCGGTCCAGCGCACGTCCGTGCCGGCCGGCCAATGCTGCCCGACGATCCGGTCGACCAGCGGGTGCTCGGGCGCCAGCACCATGTAGGTCGCACCGAACACGGTGTCGGGCCTGGTGGTGAACACCTCAATCGCGCTGTCCTGCACCGGACTGTCTTCCATCGGGAAGCGGATCGTCGCGCCGCTCGAGCGGCCGATCCAGTTGCGCTGCATGCGCTTGATCGACTCCGGCCACTCCAGCCGGTCCAGGTCGTCGACCAGCCGGTCGGCGTAGGCGGTGATCCGCATCATCCACTGGCGCAGGTTGCGCCGGAACACCGGGAAGTTGCCGCGGTCGCTGCGGCCGTCGGCAGTGACCTCCTCGTTGGCCAGCACCGTGCCCAGCCCGGGACACCAGTTGACCGGCTCCTCGGACAGGTACACGAGCCGGTGGCGGTCGATGATCCGGCGCTGCTCGACGCGGCTGCGCTCGCCCCACGGGCGCCCGTCCGGCGTGGGCCTGGCTCCGGAGGCGAACTCGGCCTCCAGTTCCGAGATCGGCCTGGCCCTTCCGGCGGCCTCGTCGAACCACGAGTTGAAGATCTGCACGAAGATCCACTGGGTCCACCGGTAGTACTCGACGTCGGCGGTGGCGACCCGGCGCCGCTCGTCGTGCCCGAACCCGAGGCGCCGGATCTGGTTCAGGTACCGGATGATGTTGGCCTCGGTCGTCTTGCGCGGGTGCTCGCCGGTCTGCACCGCGTACTGCTCGGCCGGCAGCCCGAACGCGTCGAAGCCCATCGTGTGCAGCACGTTCGCGCCGCACATGCGCTGGAACCGGGCGTAGACGTCGGTGCCGATGAAGCCCAGCGGGTGTCCGACGTGCAGCCCCTCGCCCGAGGGGTAGGGGAACATGTCGAGCACGAACAGCTTGTCGGCCGGCACGTTGTCCTGCCCCCACGGACCGGCGGGGTTGGGGGCGTGGAACGTGCCATGCTCGGTCCAGTGCTGCTGCCAGCGGCGCTCGATCTCACCGGCGAGCGTCGCGGTGTAGCGAAACGCCGGAACGGCGTCGGCCGGCTGGCCCGCCGGTGTCGGCTGCGTTGCCGCTTCCGTGCTCATGTCCGTCCCTCCAGATCGTCCTGCCCCGACAAAGCAAAACCCCTCAGCCGCATGGGCATGAGGGGTTGCCGCGCCGTCTCGTCAGCTCGAGTCAGCGCGGCTCGCTAAGGAGCAGGCGGTGCATGCTCACCAACCAAGGGTACCCCGGTGAGGCAATCGCCCTTTCGCCGGCCGGTGATGCCGGCAAAGCGACGATCGGTAACCCTCCGGCTCCTCAGTCCTGACTGGCTCCTCATGGTTAGCGTCGGCGCCGTTAGCGTCGGCGCCGTTAGCATCGGCGCCGTGTTGCCGTGGCAGCTGTTGACCGCCGGCCCGCTCGCCGTGGTAGGCCTGCTCACCGTGCGGGCCGGCGTGCTGGCGACGCGCGGCCGGCTGGCCGGTGACCCGGCCGACCCGCCGGCGAGCGATGACCCGGCCGAATCGCCGGCGAGCGCGGCCGCCCGGGTCGCCGGCCCGCCAATCACGGCCGCCGGCGTGGTCGCCGTGGTCGGGGCGCTCGTGGCGGTGCTGCAGCCGACGCTGCCCGCGATGCTGACCGTCGCGGCGATCGCCTGGGCCGGCGCGCTCGGCCTCGCCGTTGCCGCGCGGCGCCTGGCCACCCGCGCCGTCAGCATGCAGGTCGCTGGAGTCGCCGTCAGCATGCCGGTCGCTGGAGTCGCCGTCAGTACGCCGGTCGCTGGAGTCGACGACCGGGCCGCCGGTGGTGCTCCGCGCGGCGCCTGCGCCGGCTGCCCGCTCACCGGCTCCGACAGAACCGCCTGCTGCGGCTCATAGCGCCCGCGGCTCGCCGCGAGGCTCCGGCGTGTTCCTGGATCTGCTGCACTGGCGCCCGGCGCCCCACCATCCATGATCGCCGAAGGGTGCGGCTCCGTTGGAGGGTCGGTACCTGTCGGCTGGTGGCGGGCGGTTCCTGGTCGACGGGTGTGGCTCTTCTGGGGGATGGGTTCGGCGGCGTGGGTCGGTGCTGGCTGTGGGGGTGGCGGGTTGCTCGGGTATCGCTTTGCGGGGTGATGTGACTGATTGGTCAATTGGACGGTGTGCAGTTGACCAATCGGTCACGGGAAGCTCGGGGGTCTGTCGTTGTTGGTTGTCGGGCGGGTGCGGCGCTGCGGGGGGTGGGCGTGGTGGCGCGGATCCGCGCTGGCCGCAGCGGGGGTGGTTCATGATCGTTTGTTGCGGTGCCGGGACCGTGCTGTGCGCGGCTCGTGCTGCCGAAACGACGACCACGAACCCATCGAGAGCCGCCCTGTGGCAGCGCCGTAACCCCAGTCCCTGCAGGAGAGCCGCACCCAACGTCGACTCGTGCCAGTCCGCCGGGCTCCCATGACCGATGGCATGCCCGCGGTCGCGGGCCGGTGCCGGGTTCGGCGCTGTGCCGCCCGCCGGGCGGCCGTGCGGCGCTGTGCCGCCCGCCCGGCGGCCGTTCCGGCCCCATGCTGGACCAGGTCCGTTCATGATCACCAAAAGTGTGCGGTCACCGTGCGCCTTCGCGCCCACAGTGCATGGTGGGCTCACACTTTTAGCGATCTTGGCCACTTCATCGCGGGCCACGTGACCGGCTGCGCCGCGTCCCACCCAGCCGCCCTTCAGTGACTACCCTCGGTATTCAAACCGGCACGTCGCGGTGATCACGGAAGCCCGAGGGGGCTCATGATCACCGTTTCGGTGCCGTGAGCCGCGCTGAGCGCGGTTGGTGGCACCGAAACGACGATCATGACCCGGAGAATCGACCCAGAGCTTCATGATCATGACTGTCGTGCGGTGCCGGTGGCCGGTGAAGTCGCCGAAAGTGACAAGCTAGGCACAGGGCCGGGGCGGTGGAGGACGGTCCCCCCAGAAAGCCATGCCATCGCAAACAGTGCGAGACCACAGTGCACGAACCCGCCAACACCGCGCGTCCTCCGCCGCCTCAGTCCTGCCGCAACCGTCACCTCTTAGCGACCTGGCCAAGACCACGGGTACCGCTCGACGGCGACACGACGAAGTCGCCCCGCCACTTGGTGCGTCATCCCGAACCCGGCGGTCATCTGGTAGCAAGATCCACGAAACGGCCCTAGTTGCGTTCCACGTCGACCGGGTGGGTCGCCAGCAGCGCGAGCGGCATGCCCTGGCGGCGCAGCACCCGGCCCCACAGGTCGATCCCGGGCGGAACCATGACGTCGTCGGGCAGCGCGGGGACCACCATCCAGTCGCCGCGGCCGATCTCGCCGGCCAGCTGGCCGCTGTCCCAGCCAGAGTAGCCGGCGAACACCCGAAGGCCGCGGACCCGCGGCATCAGCTCTTCCGGGTCGGAGTCGAGGTCCACGAGCGCGACCGGTCCCCGCACGCCAACGACCCCGGTCATGCCCTTCGGGTCGTTACCCGGGCGCAGGGCGGCCAGGCACAGTGCGGTCTTCTGCTCGACCGGCCCGCCGACGAAGACGGCCTGTGGCCGGCTGGTGTGGCGGCCCCAGATCGGCAGCACGTCGACGACCGCGACCTCGCTCGGGCGGTTCAGCACGACGCCTAGGGTCCCCGATTGGCGATGATCGATCACGAACACCACCGTGCGGCGGAAATTGGGGTCGAGCAGACCCGGTGCCGCGACGAGCAGCGTGCCGGGCGCCACCTCGGCGTCGGGTACGGCGTCGGAGTGCATCTGGGAATGATCCCACCTCGCACCGCCCTCCCGTCACGTGTCGCGCACTTCAGAAGTGCCGCTAACCTGATGCGGTGCGCCGCGTGACCGCAGCGCGACCCGGTACCGGCGAGCCGAAGCTCGGAGTCCGGCGGCTGCTCGGTACCAGGGGCTTCCGCCGCCTGCTCGCCTCCAGGTTCGCCGCTCAGTGGGGTGACGGCCTGTTCCAGACCGGCCTGGGCGGCGCCGTGCTGTTCAACCCCGAGCGGCAGGCCGACCCGGTGGCGATCGCGCTCGGGCTCACCGTGCTGCTGCTGCCGTACTCGGTGCTCGGCCCGTTCGCCGGCGCCCTGCTGGACCGCTGGGACCGGCGTCAGGTACTCGTCGTCGCGAACCTGGTTCGGGGCGTGTTCATCGTGGCGACCGCCGTCATGGTCGGCGCCGGCGTGGCGGCCGTGCCGCTCTACGTCGGGGCACTGCTGGCGACCGGGGTGAGCCGGTTCGTCAACGCCGGGCTGTCGGCCGCGATGCCGCACCTGGTGCGGCCGCGGTACCTGGTGGAGGCGAACGCGGTCGCGACCACGATCGGTGCCGCGGTGGCGATCTTCGGCAGCGGCTGCGCGATCGTGCTGCGCGAGTTCCTTGGCGAGGGCAATGTCGGGTCGGCCTGGACGACGGGCATAGGGGCGGTCGGTTCGGTGCTCGCCGCCCTGATCGCGGCCGGGTTCGCGCGGGGCCGGCTCGGTCCGGACGAGGTGGACGAGCCGGCGCAGCCGATGGTCGCCGTCGCCCGCGGGCTGGCCGACGGGGGCCGCGCCGCCTGGCGGGTGCCGACCGTGGCGGCCGGGTTCTGCGCGCTCGCCGCGCACCGCATCGCGTTCGGCATCTCGACGCTGGTCGCGCTGCTGCTGTTCCGCAACACGTTCACCGACCAGGGTGTGCTGCGCGCGGGGCTGCCCGGCCTCGGCCAGGCGCTCGCGCTCGGCGCGGTCGGTGTGGTGCTGGCCGCGGTGCTCACCCCGCTGTTGGTGGCCCGGATCGGGCGCCCGGCGGCGGTGCGGCTCGGGCTGGCGGTGGCCGCGGTGGCACAGCTCACCTTCGGTCTGCTGATGACCTTGCCGGCGGTGCTCGCCGCCGCGTTCGTGCTCTCGCTCGCCGGACAGTCGATCAAGCTGAGCCTGGATGCCGAGGTGCAGACCAGCATCGGCGACCAGGTGCGGGGCCGGGTGTTCGCGCTCTACGACACCGTGTTCAACGTCAGCTACGTGGTCGCGACGGTGGTGGCGGCGACGCTGGTGCCCGAGGACGGCCAGTCGCTCGCGCTCATGCTGGTCGCCGGAGCCGTCTACGTGGCGGGGCTGGTCGTCTACCAGGTGCGCCTGTCCACGGCCGAGGTTCCGAAGCAGCATTCGCAGTAGCGCCACCCCTCCGGGTGGCCCGCGGCAGACTCGGCCCGGGTAGGACGTACGGTTGTGGTTTGGGCGCCGCAGGTCACGGACCGTGGATCGGCAGCCGGCAACTGTCCGCCACCCAGATGCGAAGTGACGAGGTGAGATCTGTGCAGATCGTGCCCGGAACCGGCAACTGGACCTGCGACGAGATCGACCAGCTCAAGCCGAGCGGCGCCCGCGTGTACGACTACCTCCTCGGCGGGGCGCACAACTTCGCGGTGGACCGGGCGCTCGCGCACCGGCTCCTCGAGCTGAACCCGGGTGCGGCGATGGTGGCCAGGGTCAACCGGGGTTTCCTGCGCCGCGCCGTACTGTTGATGATCGAACAGGGGATCCGGCAGTTCCTCGACCTGGGCTCCGGCATCCCGACCGTGGGCAACGTGCACGAGATCGCGCAGAAGGCCGACCCCGCATCCCGCGTCGTCTACGTCGACATCGAAGAGGTCTCGGCAGTCCACAGCCGGATGCTGCTGGAGGGCGACGACAACGCCGCGTTGGTCCAGGCGGACATCGCGAGGCCGCAGGACGTGCTCGACGCACCGGAAACCCGCCAGCTGATCGACTTCGACGAACCGCTGGGGCTGCTGGCCGTCTCCGTGCTGCATTACCTGTCGCCCGAGCAGGATCCGGTCGCTGTGATGCGCCAGTACGCCTCCGTCATGGTGCCCGGCAGCTACGTCGCGATCAGCCACGGGGCCAGCGACTTCACCAAGTTCGCGATGGACGAGGCGGTCGCCGAGCTACGCAGGTCCTCCGCCGAGTCGATCTACCCACGCTCGCGGGCGGAGGTGACGGAGCTGTTCGTCGGCTTCGAGCTGGTCGAGCCCGGATTGGTGACCACCTCGCGGTGGCGCCCGGACTGGTCGGTCGAACCGGACACCGACCCGCAGGAGGACGCGCTGTACGCGGGAGTCGGCCGCAAGAACTCGTGAGCCGGCTCAGCGGGCGGGCGGCTCGATGCCCTGCTCGCGGGCCCACGCCAGCAGTTGCGCCTCGGCCTCCTCGCGCGGTAGCGGCCCGCGTTCCAGGCGCAGGTCCTTCAGGTACCGCCACGCCCTGCCGACCGTCGGACCGGGCGGCAGCCCCAACAGCTCCATGATCGCGTTACCGTCCAGGTCCGGGCGGATCTTGGCGAGGTCCTCCTCGGCCCGCAGCCGCTCGATCCGGGCCTGCAGGTCGTCGTAGGTCTGCTGCAGCGCGAGCGCCTTGCGCTTGTTGCGGGTGGTGCAGTCGGCGCGCACGAGCTTGTGCAGGCGCCCGAGCAACGGCCCCGCGTCGGTGACGTAGCGGCGCACCGCCGAGTCGGTCCACTCCCCGCGCCCGTAGCC
>DASSUA010000546.1:0-4502 GCA_035707525.1 Pseudonocardiaceae bacterium | reverse complement strand
ACCCCGACGCCGGAGATGCGGTGCTCGTCGAGCACCCAGTGGGTGCCGGCGCCGACCGGTCCCCAGCACGCCGACCCTGCCCGGTGCACCAGCACCGGATGCCGAACGGCGACCTGGCCGCCGCCGGTGACCCGGTTGGCGCCGGTAACCCGGTTGGCGCCGGTGACCCGGTTGGCGCCGGAGGCCTCGGCGGCCATGCCGACCTCCAGCCACGCTCCCCAGTTCAGCGACAGCACCCGGCATCCCCAGCCGTGGTCGCTGCGCGCGTAGGCGTCCAGGAACGCGTTGGCCGCGCAGTAGTCGACCTGCCCGAGCCCGCCCGCGATGCCGGTGACCGACGAGCACAGCGCCACGAAGTCCAGCTCGAGGCCGTCGAACGCCTGCCGCAGTGCGAGCGTGCCGGCCAGCTTCGGGGCCAGCACCTCGACCGCGACCTCGCGCTCCTTGACCTGGGCGAGGCCGCCGCCGGGCAGGCCCGCGGCGTGCACGATGCCGTCGAGGCCGCCCAGCTCGCCGTCGACGAGCGCCCGCACCAGCGCCAGGTCCTGCGCGTCGGTCACGTCCGCCGCGGCGACGCGCACGGTCGCCCCGGCTTCCTCCATGCGCCGGATCGCGGCGATCGCCCTGCCGGCGCGGACGTCGACCGGGCGGTCCCACTGCTCGCGCGGCGGCAACCCGGACCGCGACAGCAGCACCAGCCGGGCGGCGCAGCGCCGCGCCAGGTCCTCGGCGATCGTCAGGCCGATCCCGCCGAGCCCGCCGGTGATCAGGTACCGGCCGTGCTCGCGCAGCGCCGGCCGGCCGCCGGCGACGCGCACCTGCTCGAAGTCGCTCACCCAGCGCCGGCCCGAGCGCAGCGCGACGGTCTGCCACGGTTGCGCGTCCGGCTCGATACCCAGCTCGGCCACCAGGTGCCGCGGGTCGTCGTCGGGCGCGACGTCGAAGCGGCGGACCGCCAGCCCCGGCTGCTCCAGCGGAAGCACCCTGGCCAGGCCGTTGAGCGTCGCCTGCTCGGGCCTGGTCAGCTCGGTGCCCAGGACGTCCTCGGTGCCGGCCGAGACCAGCTCCAGCCGGCCGCCGCGCTGCGCCCCGGCGAGCGCCTGGGCCAGCCGCAGCACGCTGAAGAAGCCCAGCTCCTGGGCCCGCCAGGCGGCGTCCGGGTCGGCGCCGGCCGGGTCGGTGTCGAGCGCCCAGGCGTGCACGATCCGGTCCGGCACCCCGGCGGCGACCAGCGCCTCGTAGTCCGCGCCGGAGCCCAGCCGCTCGGGCCGGACCTCGGTGACCCCGAAGCCGGCCTCACGCATGGCGGCCGCCAAGGTCTCGCCCCGCGGCCCGGCCACGAACACCAGCGCCTCGCCAGCGGCGGCCGGTTCAGCGACGGCCGACACAGCGACGGACGACACAGCGACGGCCGACACAGCGGCGGCTGATGCGGCGGCGGCCGGCGGGAGCTGGCGCCAGGTGGGGACGGCGAACCAGTCGTCGAGCGGCAGCGGGCCCTTGCGGGCCGGCGCGGGCGAACGCTGCGCGAAGCCGGCGTCGGGCTCGACCCAGTAGCGCCGGCGCTGGTAGGGGTAGGCCGGCAGCGGCACCCGCCGGCCGGGCTCGCCCACCTCGCCGACCGGCAGCCCGGCGGCCCACAGGATTCCCGCCGAGCGGTACGCGGTGGCCAGGTCGCCGGCCGGCTCGCCGTTGGCCGGCAGGCTCCGCAGCGGCGGCGTCGAGCCGCGCGGCAGCTGCATCCTGGCCAGCCCGGCAAGCTGCCGGCCGGGGCCGCACTCCAGCAGCATCAGCCCGGGGCCTTCGGCCTCCAGCAGCGTCGCCAGGCATGCCCCGAACCGGACGGTGCGCCGCAGGTGGTCGGCCCAGTACCTGGGGTCGGTCGCCTGCTCGCCGGTCAGCCAGGTGCCGGTGACGTTGGACAGCACGGGCAGCAGCGGCGCATACCGCGGCACGGCGGCGACGGCGGCGGCGAACTCGTCGAGAACCGGGTCCATCATCGCCGAGTGGAACGCGTGCGAGGTGCGCAGCGGCTTGCTGCCGATGCCCCGCGCCTCGAGCTGCCTGGCGAACGCGCCGACCGCCTCCACCGGGCCGGACACCACGCACGCGCCCGGGCCGTTGACGGTCGCGATCGCGAGCCCCTCGGGCAGCCGCGGTGCGACGTCGACCTCGTCCAGCTGCACGGCCAGCATCGCGCCGGCCGGCATCGACTGCATGAGCCGTCCGCGGGTGGCCACCAGGTGCAGCGCCGCCGGCAGCTCGAACACCCCGGCCAGGGTGGCCGCCACGTACTCGCCGATCGAGTGGCCGATCATCGCCGCCGGCTCGACGCCCCAGCTGCGCCACAGCCGGGCCAGGGCGTACTCGAGGACGAACAGCGCCGGCTGGGTGTGCCGGGTCTGCCGCAGCAGCGACTCGCCGTCCGGACCCGGCTCGAACATGACCGGCCGAAGATCCAGGCCGAGCACCGGCCGCAGCAGCTCGGCGCACTCGTCGACGGCGCGGGCGAACTCGGGCTCCGACCGGTACAGCTGCGCGCCCATGCCCGCGTACTGCGCACCCTGGCCGGAGAACAGGAACGCCACCCTGGGCGGCGGGTCGCTGGCCACCCCCGTGTGCAGCCGGCGCCGGTCCCGCAGCGCCTCGGCGGCGTGGCCGGCCGCCCCCGGCTCATCTGGAGCCGTGTCGACCACGACGGCGGCGCGGTGGGTGTGCTCGGCGCGGCCAGCGCGCAGCGTGTGCGCCACGTCGGCCAGGTGCAGGTCGGGGTTGTCGTCCAGGTGCGCGGCCAGCCGCTCGGCCATCGCGCTCAGCGCGTCCGGCGTCGCCGCCGACAGCCGCAGCAGCTGCGCCGGCCGGTCCTGCCGCGGAACCGGCTCGGGCGCCGGCGCCTCCTGCAGGATCACGTGCGCGTTCGTGCCGCCGATGCCGAACGAGCTGACCGCGGCCCGGCGCGGCTGGCCGCCGGTCTCCCACTTGGACAGGTTGGTGACCACGTAGAACGGGCTGTCCTCGAGGTCGATCGCCGGGTTGAGGCTCTCGAAGTTGATCGTCGGCGGGATCAGCCCGTGCTCCATCGCCAGCACGGTCTTGACCATCCCGACAACGCCGGCCGCCTGGCTCAGGTGCCCGAGGTTGGACTTGACCGAGCCGATCCCGCACCACTGCCGGTCGGCGGTCTGCCTGGTGTAGACCGTCGACAGGGCGGCGACCTCGATCGGGTCGCCGAGCGCGGTGCCGGTGCCGTGCGCCTCGACGTAGCTGATCGTGCACGGGTCGATCCCGGCGGCGGCCAGCGCCTGGGCGACGGCCTCCGCCTGCCCCTCGACGCTCGGCGCGGAGAACCCGACCTTGGCGGCGCCGTCGTTGTTGACCGCGTTGCCGAGCAGCACTGCCCGGACGTGGTCGCCGTCGGCGATCGCGTCGCAGAGCCGCTTGAGCAGCACGACCCCGGCGCCGCTGCCCCAGAGCGTGCCGTTGGCTCGGGCGTCGAACGGGCGGCAGTGCCCGTCGGGCGAGGTGTAGCCCTCCATGCCCTGGTAGCCGCGGCCGTGCGGCAGCTCGATGCACACCCCGCCGGCCAGTGCCAGGTCGCACTCGGCGTTGCGCAGCGCCTCCGCGGCCAGGTGCACGGCGACCAGCGAGGTCGAGCAGGCCGTGTGCACGGTCAGGCTCGGGCCGCGCAGGTTCAGCTTGTAGGACACCAGCGTGGCCACGTAGTCGGGATAGTTGCCGCTGGAGATGCCCAGGTTGCCGGCGGCGGCGCCCCACAGCTTGGCGTTGCGGAACAGGTTGGTCCACTGGTAGTGGTCGGCGCCCGTTCCGGCGTAGACCCCGATCGCGCCCTCGTAGCGGCCAGGGTCGTAGCCGGCGTCGTCCAGGGCGCTGTGCGAGACCTCGAGGAACAACCTGTGCTGCGGGTTGGTCAGCTCCGCCTCGCGCGCGGTCATCCCGAACAGCTCGGCGTCGAACAGGTCGACGCCGTCGACGACCGGGGCGGCCGACACCCAGCTCGGGTCGTCCAGCTCGTCCTCGGTGACCCCGAGCGCCAGCTGTTCGGCCCTGGAGTAGAAGGTGATGGACTCGACGCCGTCGACCAGGTTCCGCCAGAACTGCCCGGTGTCACCGGCCCCGGGGACCCTGGCGGCCATCCCGACGACGGCGATCGGCTCGACGCCGTCGGTGAGCTGGTCGTTGATCATGAGTCGGTCTCCTCGTCAGCGGGCCGGCGCGCCAGCCGGGCCTGGGCGCGGTGGCGCCTGGCGGCGCCGCGCTGGGCCGCCTGGCGCAACCGCCGGTTGCCAGTGGTGTTCTCGGTTCCGTCGAGCTGGGCGGCGAGCGCCCGGACATTCGGGTATCGGAACAGGTCGACGACGGCGACGTCGCGGCGCAGCTGCTCGGCGAGGCCGGCCTGAACCCGGACCATCGCCAGCGAGTCGCCGCCGAGGTCGAAGAAGTTGGCCCTGGCGTCGACCGCCGCGCGGCCGAGCACCCGGCCC
>DASSUA010000545.1:0-2554 GCA_035707525.1 Pseudonocardiaceae bacterium | reverse complement strand
CTCCCCCCACGCCGCTGCTCGCGCGGACGATCAGCCGAGTCTCGAGCTTGACCCGCACCGCCTCGGGGGCTTGCCCAGCCAGCGCTCGCGCCAGGATCGTCCCGGCCAGCCAGCCCTGCTGGCGGAAGTCGACGTGGACGGTCGTCAGCGGCGGGTCGGCGAAGCGGGCCTCCTCCAGGTCGCCGTAGCCGACCACGGCCACGTCCTCGGGCACCCGCCGGCCGGCCGCCCGAAGCGCCCGCAGCGCGCCCACCGCCATCAGGTCGTTCGCCACGAACACCGCGTCGAGCTGGGGATCGCGCTCCAGCAGCGAGGCCATCGCCTGCTCGCCGGAGGCCCGGGTGAACCGGCCGTGGGCGACGAGCCCGCCCGCCGCCGAGCCGAGCAGGGCCTGCCGGTAGCCGGCGAGCCGGTCCGCGGCGGCGGTCATGTCGGGCGGCCCGGCGATCGTGGCGACCCGGCGGCGGCCGGCGCCGACCAGCCGCTCGGTCGCCAGGTGCGCGCCGCCGACGTTGTCGACGTCGACGTAGGTCAGGCCGCCGACCCGGCTCGCCGGCCGGCCGCCTACCACGGTCGGCACCCCGGAGTGCACCAGGATGCCGGGCAGCGGGTCGTCACCATGCATCGAGGCGAGCAGCACACCGTCGAAGTGCCCGCCGCGAACGTAGTCGGCGAGCCGGGCGTGCTCGGCGTCGTTCTGCGCGTTCATCAGGACGAGCTGAATGCCGGTGCCGGCGAGGGCCTGGCTGGTGGCCAGGACGATATTGGCCAGGTACGGGTCGGCGAGCACGGTGGCGTCGGGTTCGCGGATGACGAGGGCGATCGAGTCGGTGCGGCGCATGACCAGGCTTCTGGCGGCGCGGTTGGGGACGTAGCCGAGCTTCGCGATGGTCTGCTCGACCGTTTCCCGGCTGCGCGCCGACACCAGCGGCGAGCCGTTGATCACGCGTGAGACGGTTGCCCTGGACACCCCGGCCGCGGCCGCGACGGTGTCCAGGGTTGGCTGCCGCCGAGGCCGCGCAGGTTCAGCCGCCAAGCTCGCGTCCGTTCGCCGATGTTGCGCAGCGAAGTATCCATGATTACCGCTGGACCGGCGATTGCGTCTCGACACCGGCGATCGCGTCTCGACCGGCGATTGCGTCTCGGCCGGCGATTGCGTCTCGGCCGGCTCAGTGGCCGAACGTGAACCAGTTGAGGTTGACGAAGTCCGCCGGCTGCCCGCTGGTGAACGTCAGGTAAATGTCGTGCACACCGGTGACGCCGCTGATGTTCGCCGGCACCGTGCGCCAGCTCTGCCAGCCGCCGGTGTTGGCGATGGCGAAGCTGCCGATTGGTGGGTTGGACCGGCTGTCCAGCCGCACTTCGACCAGGCCGCTGACGCCGCCGGCGGCGCCGGAGGCCGCCCTGGCCACGAACTGACGGGCCGGCGTGCTGCCGAAGTTCAGCCCCCGGTACAGCGCCCAGTCGCCGTTGGCGATCGCCCCGATGTTCTGGCCGCCCCCGGTGTCGGTGGTCCCCTCGACGATCAGGCCCGACTGCTGCGCGAACGATTCGGCCTGGATCGTGTCGTACGCGCTGCCGCCGCCGGGCGGGGGAGTCGTCGTGGTGGTCGGCGGCGGCGTGCCGCCCCTGGTCCACACCGCGACGTAGTCGACCACCATCGGCCGGTCCGGCACGGTCGCCGCGGTCGGCGTCGGGAACCCCGCCACGCCGTTCGGGAAGCCACCGCCCATGGCGACGTTGAGCAGCACGAAGTAGCCGGCGTGCGAGGTCATGTTGGTCCACGTGTCCGCCGGCAGCTGCGCCTGGCTCACGCTGTGGAACTGCTGGCCGTCGACGTACCAGCGCAGCTGGTTGGGGCTGACGGAGCGGTCCCACTCGAAGCGGTACGTGTGGAACGACGACTGGCATGTGGTGTTCGGGCAGGCTCGGCTGGCGCCGATGCCGTTGGTCTCGTTGCACGGGCCGCCGGGGCTGACTCCGCAGTGCAGCACTCCCCACACGGCGTTGATCCCGTTGACGTTCTCCATGATGTCGAACTCGCCGATCGCCGGCCAGTTCCAGTAGTTGCCGCGGTACGGCGAGCCGAGCGCCCAGAATGCGGGCCAGTAGCCGAGCGCCGCGCTGCCGGTGACGTTCGGCATCTGGATCCGGCCCTCGATCCGCAGCACCCCGCCGGACGCGGGCTTGAAGTCGGCGCGCCTGGTCTCGATCCGGGCCGACGTCCAGTTCCCCGCGCCGTCGCGCCGCGGGGTGATCCGCAGGTTGCCCGCGCCGTCGAGGCTGAGGTTCGACGTGCTCGCCGTGTAGTTCTGGATCTCCCCGGTGCCCCAGTTGGGTGGTCCGCCCGGGTAGCCGTGCCCGGTGTCGAAGATCCAGTTGTTCGACGACGGCAGCGTGCCGGCCGCGCCGTTGAAATCGTCACTCCACGTCAGCGTCCACCCGCTTGGTGGCGGCGGCACCGACGCCTGCGCCGAAATCGTCAGCGCCGCGCCGACCCCCGCCGCCGCCACCAGCGCCCCCAACCCCCGCCCCCGCCGCTCACCAGCGCCCA
>DASSUA010000544.1:0-2320 GCA_035707525.1 Pseudonocardiaceae bacterium | reverse complement strand
CTCCCCGGCCTCGGCCCCGTCCGGTTGCTCGCCGGCCCGCTCGCGCCGGCGGTCCAGCACGAACGCGACCCCGAGGCCGACCGGCACCGCGTACGGGAAGCCGGCTATCCAACCGCCCGCCCCGAGCCGCTCGTCCACCCGGCGGGCGGCCGCCCTCGCCACGGTGAGCAGCGAACCGCCGACCCCGGTGACCGCGAACCGCCACCCGAGCTGCCGCAGTGCACCGCGCAGAACCGCCTCGCCCGGCCGCGGCGGCAGCGCCCGTTGCAGCCCGAGGCCGAGCGGGATGACCGCCAGGTCCGCCAGCACGGTCAGGACCCGCTGCCGGTGCCCGAGGTCGGCGGCACCGCAGCCAGGCCCGGCAGCGCCGCCAGGCCCGGCAGCGCCGCCAGGCCGGGCAGCGCGGGCGGTCTGCAGGCGGGCCAGCTCCGCCGCGAGCGCCTGCAGGGCGTCCTGCGAGCCGAGCGTCAGCAGGTAGTGCAGCCCGACCGACAGCCCGGTGACCAGGCCCTGGTCGGCGGCGCTGCGGGGGGCCAACGACGCCTCGAAAGTCTCTGGCGCCATCGCCGAGGCGACGAGCAGCCCCACGTCCACGCCGGTGCTCTCCGGCGCGGGTCTCGGCCTCAAGCGGATCGGCATATCAGCACCTCACTCACGTTCGGCGGCACCCGCTCGTCGTGTTCACTTCGGCGGCTTCCGGCCGCCATCTTCGCCGCCGCAGGCTGATCCGCTTCATCCGTCGCGGATGACGTGTCAGCCAATCGCTGCGGTTAGCGTCCGGACCGTGGGTTCGGCGAATCGGTCAGGACGGAGCGACGATGGGCTGCCTGTTCGTCATTATCGCCGGGCTCTTTCCCCGGTTTGCACTGTTCATCGTTTGGCTGGCCCGCCCAAATCTGGTCGACGCGGCGTTCGACACCTGGATCTTTCCCCTGCTCGGGATCATCTTCCTGCCGTTCGCCACGCTGATTTACGTGATCCTCTACACCCCCGGGGTCGGCCTCGTCGGGTGGGAGTGGTTCTGGGTGGCCGTCGCCGCGTTCTTCGATCTTCTCCATTGGGTTGCGACGATCGCCAGGCAGCGCATGACTGTGCGGACCGCGTGAGCCGGCACGAGTTGTCCGAATTTGATACCCGAAGATAGGGGAATCGACAATGAGTACGTCCGAAATGCCACAGGCGCCGCCGGAGAGCCGTCCGGCCACCGGCTCGAGCACGTGGCGCCCGGCAAAGCGCAGCCCCTGGTCCGGCTGGCTCACCTTCGCCGCCATTCTGATGATCACGCTGGGCTTCTACCAGGCGATCATGGGACTGGTAGCGCTGTTCAAGGACACCTACTACCTGGTGGAATCGAGCGGGCTGGTCGTCACCGTCGACTACACGACCTGGGGCTGGGTGCACCTGATCCTCGGCCTCGTCGCGGCGGCCGCTGGATTCGCCCTCATGCGCGGTGCGACCTGGGGCCGCGTGGTCGCGATCGTGCTCGCCGTGGCGAGCGCACTGATCAACATCGCCTTCCTGTCCGCCTACCCGGTCTGGTGCGCCATCGTCATCGCATTCGACGTCATCGTCATCTATGCCCTCACGGTGCACTGGGACGAGGCCTCGGCGTGACGGTCGACGGTGCGTTCGGCGGTGAGGATGGCCGGCGCACCGGGGCCTCGGCATGGCCGGTGCGCCAACCGACCGCTTGGACCGGCGCGGCGTCGACGTCCGGCGCCGCGCCGGGATGACGAGCCACCGAGAGCCGGCGCTGCGCCGCCAGCCGGCGGCCGTTCCCGGCCCGCACCCCGCTGCCACCGGGCGGCTCTAGATCCGCTGCGGCCAGGGCGGCACCGCGCCATCCCCGCCGCGCCATCCCCGCAGCGCCGCACACGCCGACGACCAAGAACGACAGACCCGGCAACACCCCCGAGCTTCCCGTGACTGATTGGTCAACGGCACACCGTCCAGTTGACCAATCAGTCACATCACCCCGCCAAGCGATACCCGAGCTTCGCTGCCACCCCCGCACCCAGCACCGACCCACGCCGGCCGAACCCATCCCCTCCAGAAGAGCCACACGAGAGCCGCACCAAACGGCGAGGCCTCATGATCATCGCCGTCGAGTGACGCCCGTGGCCATTTGAAGTCGCTGAGAGTGACCGGTGAGTGAGGCGTAATAGCGGCGGCTACTTGATTCGGACGGGTCGGTGACGGCGCTGGGCACTGTGGGTCCCCGGTCACCGGCCGCGGTCCATCGCCGCGTTCAGGGTGATTGCCGCGTCGATGAGGGCCAGGTGGGTGAACGCCTGCGGGAAATTGCCGAGCTGCTCCCCGG
>DASSUA010000543.1:0-7101 GCA_035707525.1 Pseudonocardiaceae bacterium | reverse complement strand
GCCCACTCGATGATGCTCGATCGCTCGCCCATGCCCGGCGACGGCCGCGTGCCGGTCGCGGTTGACGATCTCGGCGGGATCGACCTGGCGGATCCGCGGACGCATGCCGAACACGACCTGTCCGAGCTGTGGCGGCGGCTGCGCGACGAGCAGCCGGCGTACCGGCACGCCGGAACGCTCGGCAGGCCGTCGTTCTGGGTGCTGACGCGCCACGCGGACGTGTTCGAGCTGCACCGCGACCAGCGGTTTTCCTCCGAGCGGGGCAATGTGCTGGATACGCTGCTCGCCGGCGGTGACTCCGCGGCCGGGAGCATGCTGCCGGTGACCGACGGGCGCCGGCACCGGCAGCTGCGCAGCCTGATGCTCGGCGCGTTCGGCCCGCGGGTGCTCGCGGCCGTCGGCGAGCAGGTGCGCCGGACGGCGCGCCGGCTCCTGGCGGAGGCGCTGGACGCCGGCACGGTCGACTTCGCCGCCGCGGTGTCGGCGCGGATCCCGCTGGCGACGATTTGCGACCTGCTCGGCGCGCCGGAGGCTGACCGGGCGCTGATCCTCGACCTGACCAGCCAGACGCTCGGTTCCGACCTGGCCGGCCGCCCGGCCGACGAGGCGTGGCTGGCGAAGAACGAGCTGTTGCTGTACTTCGCCGAGCTGGCGGCCGCCCGCCGTGCGGAGCCACGGTCGGACGTGGTGAGCCTGCTGGCGACCGGCGAGATCGACGGGACGCCGCTGAGCGACGCCGAGGTCGTGCTCAACTGCTACAGCCTGATCCTCGGCGGCGACGAGACCACCCGGCTGACCATGAGCGGCGGCGTGCTCGGGCTCATGCGGCACCCCGAGCAGTGGCGTGCGTTGCGGGCCGGATCGGTCGCCCTGGACAGCGCCGTCGAGGAGGTCCTGCGCTGGACGAGTGCGACCGCGCACCTCGGGCGCGTCGCGGTCGAGGACGTCGAGCTGCACGGGCAACGCATCGCGACCGGTGACGTCGTGACGGGGTGGACCTGCTCGGCCAACCGGGACCCGCGGGCGTTCGACGACCCGGAGCGGTTCGACCTGGCCCGCAGCCCCAACCGGCACCTGGCGTTCGGCCACGGCCCGCACTTCTGCCTTGGCGCGCACCTCGCCAGGGTGGAGCTCGGTGTGCTGCTCGACGAGCTGCGCACGCTGGTCGCCGAGATCGAACCGGCCGGACCGCACCGGTACTTCTACTCGAACTTCCTGACCGGCGTGAGCAGCCTGCCGGTGACCCTGAGGGCGGCCTGACATGCCCGTGCCCTGCGAGGCGCTGGCCAGCCTGTTCGAGCGGCAGGTCGACGCGGCGCCGGAGCACCCGGCCGCCGTCTTCGGTGAGCAGGAGTGGAGCTACGCCGAGCTGGACGAGCGGGCCAACCGGCTGGCCAACTACCTGATCGGCGACGGTGTGCGGGGAGCGTTCGTCGGCATCTGCTCGGACCGGCGCGAGGACCTGACCGTGGCCGCCCTGGCCGCGGTCAAGGCGGGTGCGGTCGCGGTCCCGCTCGACCCCGCGTATCCGGCGCGGCGGCTTGCCTGGATGGTCCGCGACGCGGCGGTGGCGACGGTGGTCACGCGGCGGCGGTTCGACGCGCTGTTGCCGGCGGCGGGGGTGCCGATCGTGCGGCTCGACGTCGACGCGCCGCAGGTGGCGGCCGCTCCGGCGGCGCGACCCGGGCGGCAGAGCGCCGCGCAGCCGGCTTGCCTGATGTACACGTCCGGGTCGACCGGAGAGCCCAAGGGCGTGCTGGTCCCGCAGGCCGGCGTCGTGCGGTTGGTGGTCGACGCCGGCTACGCGACGTTCGACGACCTGGACCGGGTGGCGTTCGCGGCCAACTTCTCCTTCGACGCCTCGCTGTTCGAGCTGTGGGGAGCGTTGCTCAACGGTGCGACGCTCGTGGCGGTGCCAAGGCACGTGCTGCTGTCGCCCCGCGACCTGGTGCGGTTCGTCCGCCGGTCGCGGATCACCACGATGTTCCTCACCACCACGCTGTTCAACGAGGTGGTCCGCGCCGAGCCCGACGCGTTCGTCTCGGTGCGCCAGGTCGTGGTGGGCGGTGAGGCCGCCGACCCGGGTTCGATGCGTGCGGCGCTGCGGCACGTGCCCGGCCGGCTGGTCAACGGCTACGGGCCGACCGAGACCACCACGTTCGCCACCGCCTTCGACGCCGCTGGTCTGCGGGACGGCGCGCAGACGGTGCCGATCGGCTGGGCGGTCCCGCGGACGACCCTGTACGTGCTCGACGAGCGGCTGCGGCCGGTGCCGGACGGCGCGCCGGGCGAGCTGTTCATCGGCGGGGCGGGCGTGGCGCTCGGGTACTGGCGGCGGCCGGGGCTCACGGCGGCCGCGTTCCTGCCGGACCCGTTCGCGGGCGGCGGAGCGCGGATGTACCGCACGGGCGACCTGGTGCGCCGCGGGGGCAGCGGGTTGGAGTTCATCGGGCGCCGCGACTGGCAGGTCAAGATCCGGGGATTCCGGGTCGAGCTGGGGGAGGTCGAGGCCGCGCTGCGCGAGCATCCCGCGCTCGACGCGGTGGTGGCGACGGTGCGCGAGGACCGGCCGGGCGACCGCCGCCTCGTGGCGTACCTGCTGCCCGGCGAGCAGGTCACGCGGCACGTGCCGGCGGTGCGGTTGTGGCGGACGCTGTTCGACGAGACCTACGCGGGTCCGGGCGATGCCGGCCCCGCCGTCGAACCGTCCTTCGACGCCACCAGGTGGGTCAGCAGCTACGGCACGGCGTTCAGCGGGCTCGAGATCGCCGAGTGGGAGCTGGATACGCTGCCGCTGCTGCGCGAGCTGCCGCACAAGCGCGTCCTGGAGGTCGGCTGCGGCGCGGGCAACGTCGCGCGGCGGCTCGCGCCGGACACCGCCGGCTACGTGGCGACCGACTTCTCGGCGGCGGCGCTCGACCGGCTGCGTGCCCGCCTCGCGGCGGACGGCGGCGCGATCGGGCAGCTCACGCTGCTGCACACCGAGGCGGATGCGCTCCAGGACACGGGCCGCGGGTTCGACCTGGCGCTGCTCGAGTCGGTCGTGCAGTTCTTCCCCGACCTGGACTACCTGCGGCGGGTGCTGGAGGACGTCACGGCCCGGGTCCGCGACGGCGGCACGGTGGTGGTCGCCGATGTGCGCAACCTGGCCCTGCTCGATCACTTCCACGCCTCGCTGAACGAGCCCGGCGAGCACAGCAAGCCCGGCGAGCTGGAGGACGAGCTGGTCGTGCACCCGGACTGGTTCGCCGGGTTGCCGCGGGAGATCCCGCGGCTGGGTCACGTCGAGGTCCGCCTCAAGCGCGGCACCGTGGCCAACGAGCTGACCCGGTACCGCTACGACGTGGTGTTGCACGTCGGCCCGGTCGCTCGGGTGCCCGAGGTCCGGTGGGTGCCGTGGGCGCAGGTCGGGAGCCTCGACCGGCTCGCGGCGCTGGCCGCCTCGAGCCGGTGGTGCGCGGTCCGGGACGTGCCGAATGCGCGGCTGGCCGCGGGAGGCGTCGAGCCGGAGGACGTGTGGCGGCTCGCCGGCCGCTGCGGCCGCCGGGCCGACGTGCTCTGGGCCGGACCGGACACCATGGACGCGGTGCTCGGCCCGGCGGGCGGGCGCCGGCCGGTGCCCCGGTTCGAGCGGCCGGCGGCGACCGGCCCGCTGGCGAACGCGCCGCAATGGGGCCAGCTGCGCCGCCGGCTGCCCGCGCTGGTTCGGGAGTTCGCCGCCGCCACGTTGCCGCCGCACCTGGTGCCGTCGGCGTTCGTGGTGCTGCGCCAGCTTCCGCTGACCCCCAACGGCAAGCTCGACCGGGCGAGGCTGCCGGCCCCGGCGGCGCCGAACACGCCGAACACGCCGAACACGCCGGCCATCGCGGCGGCTGCCGCCGGACCGGCCGGCGGACCGGCCGGCGAACCGGCGGGCCGGGCCGACGAGGCGGAGCGGCTCGTGGCGCGGATCTGGGCCGAGGTGCTCGGGGTCGAGGACGTGGGCCCCGCCGACAACTTCTTCGCGCTGGGCGGGCACTCGCTGCTGGCCACCCAGGTCGTGTCGCGGATCCGCCGCGCGTTCCAGGTCGACCTGCCGCTGCGGCAGATGCTCGAAGGACCGACGGTCGCCGGCCTGGCCGAGGCGGTGCGCACCCTGTCGCGCCAACGTGCCGGGAGCAGCGCCGGGTCCGCGGACGCCGTGCCGCCGGTCCGCGCGGCCCAGCACGGCGGCTCGACGGCGGCGTCGTTCGGGCAGGAGCGGTTCTGGTTCCTGGAGCGGCTGCGGCCGGGCAACGCCGTCTACAACCTCCCGTTCGCCTACCGGCTGCGCGGCCCGCTCGACGTGCGGGCGCTGCGCGGGGCGATCGACGAGCTGGTCGGCCGGCACGAGGCGCTGCGCACGGCGGTCGTCACGGTCGGCGGCCGGGCGACCCAGGTGGTCGTGCCGCCGGCGGCGGTCGAGCTGCGGATCGAGGTTGCGCCGGACGGGCCGGACGCCGGCGCCGAGCTGGCGCGGCTGCTGCGCCAGGAGGCCCGCCGCCCGTTCGACCTGGGCGCGCCGCCGCTGCTGCGGGCGCTGCTGGTCCGCGCGGGCCCCGACGACCATGTCCTGCTGATCACGACGCACCACATCGTGTCCGACGGCTGGTCACAGGCAGTGGTCGACCGCGAGCTGGCCGCGGCCTACGCCGGTGAGCCCCTGCCCGACCTGCCGGTGAGCTACCGCGATTTCACCGCGTGGCAGCGGGAGCGGCTGACCGGCGACGTGCTGGCCGGGCTGCTCGCCTACTGGCGGCAGCAGCTCGCCGGGGCGCCGGAGCTGCTGGCGCTGCCGGCGGACCGGCCACGGCCCGCGGCGCAGTCGTTCCGCGGCGCCACGTACCGGTTCCGGTTGCCCGAGGCGTTGGCCGGCGGCCTGGAGCGCCTGGGCCACGAGCACGACGCGACGCTGTTCATGGTGCTGCTGGCCGGGCTGAACGCGGTGCTGCACCGGCTCACCGGCGCCGAGGACCTGGTCGTCGGCACGGCGATCGCGAACCGGATCCGGCCGGAGCTGGAAGGGCTCGTCGGGTTCTTCGTCAACACCCTGGCGCTGCGCACGTCGCTGGCCGGCGACCCGGCCTTCACCGAGGTGCTGCGCCGCGCCCGCGAGGTGGCGCTCGGGGCGTACGTGCACCAGGAGTTGCCGTTCGAGAAGCTCGTCGAGGAGCTGGAGCTGGCCCGCGACCTGAGCTACACGCCGCTGGTCCAGGTGCTGCTGGTGCTGCAGAACGCCGGCCAGGCGGGTCTGCGGCTGCCGGGGCTGGACGTGCGGCGCCTCCACGTGGACCACCGGGCGACGCAGTTCGACCTGGTGCTCTCCGTCGAGCGCACCGGCGACGGCATCGACGTGCTCGTCGAGTACAGCACCGACCTGTTCGACGAGGCGACGGTCGCGCGATTCGGCGGGCACCTGCGGACGCTGCTGACCGGCGCCGTCGCCGCCCCGGGTACACCGGTGTCCGCGCTGCCCATGCTGACCGGCCGCGAGCTGGCGCAGCTGCGCTCGCTCAACGCCACCGAGCAGGCGAACCCCGGCCCGCTGCTGCTGCACGAGCTGATCGAGGCGCAGGCGCGGCGCACCCCCGACGCCACCGCGGTGGTGTACGAGGGTCGACGGCTGACCTACGCCGAGCTCGACGAGCTCGCCGGCCGCGTGGCGGGGTACCTCGTGGCCCGCGGCGTCGGCCCGGAGCAGGTGGTGGCCGTCGCGATGCCACGCGGCCTCGACCTGCCCGTGGCCATGCTGGCCGTGCTGAAGGCCGGTGGCGCCTACCTACCGGTGGACCCGGCCTACCCGCGGGCCCGCCGCGAGCTGATGCTGAGCGACGCGGGCGCCGCGGTCGTGCTCACCGGGCTACCGCCCGACCTGGGCGATCGGCCGGGGGAGCGGCCGCGGGTCCTGCCGCAGCACCCGGCGTACCTGATCTACACCTCCGGCTCGACGGGACGGCCGAAGGGCGTGGTCGTGCCGCACGCCGGCATCGTCAACCTGTGCACGGACCGGACGCTGCGCTCGCTCGTGCGCCCCGGTGAGCGGATCAGCGTGTGGGCCAGCGCGAGCTTCGACGCCTCGATCTACGACCTGGTCCTGGCGCTCACCCGCGGCGGTGCGGCGCACATCGTGCCCGAGCACGTGCGGGTGTCCACGCGCGACTACCTGCGCTGGCTCGCCGAGCACCGCATCGACGGCGGGTATCTGCCGCCGTTCCTGGTCGCCGAGGCGGCCACCGCGGCGCGGCTGCCGGCGCTGCGCGGCATCACGCTGGCCACCGAGCCGGTGCCGGCCGGTACGTTCGGCCGGCTCGCCGCGCGGCTGGACACCTGCGAGGCGGTGAGCGCGTACGGGCCGACCGAGGCCAGCATCGCGGCGAGCGCCTACCGGGTGCCGGACCCGCCGCCGGCCGATGGCATCCTGCCGATCGGCCGGCCGCTGGCGAACGTGCGGCTGCACGTGCTGGACCGGGGCGGCGCCCCGGTGCCGGCGCTGGTGATCGGTGAGCTGTGGATCGCCGGCGCCGGCCTGGCCCGCGGCTACCACGGCGACCCGGGGTTGACCGCCGACCGGTTCCGCCCCGATCCGTTCGGCCCGCCGGGCAGCCGGATGTACCGCTCCGGCGACCTCGCCTGGCACCGCCCCGACGGCGAGCTGGTGTTCGCCGGCCGGGTCGACTCGCAGGTGAAGGTGCGCGGCCTGCGCATCGAACCGAGCGAGGTCGTGGCGGCGCTGGAGCGCCACCCCGCGGTGGCCGACGCGCATGTGACGGTGCGCGGCGGGCAGCTCGTGGCCTACGTGGCCGTTCCGGAACCCGAGCAGCCCGCGTTCGACCCGGCGGCGCTGCGCCGGGACCTGGCGACGACGTTGCCGCGGTTCCTGGTGCCCGCGCAGATCGTGGTCCTGCCGGCGCTGCCGCTGCTGCCCAACGGCAAGCTCGACACCGATCTGCTGCCGGCGCCCCAGGTCGCGGCCGCGACCGGCGGGCGGGCGCCGCGTACCGCCGCCGAGCGGCTGGTGGCCCGGGTGTGGTCCGGGGTGCTCGGGGTCCGCTCGCCCAGCGTCACCGACGACTTCTTCCGCTG
>DASSUA010000542.1:0-6928 GCA_035707525.1 Pseudonocardiaceae bacterium | reverse complement strand
GGTGAGGACGGCCTCTTCAGAAGAGTCACACCCAACAGCGTTGCTACCCGACGTCGACCGTGGAGGCCGTGTGCACGCCGACCTCGCCTACGACCCGCCTACGACCACCGACCAGCGACGAATCTCCGGTCAACGATCTAGCGCCAGGTTGCGCGACTCCCGGACGAGCATGGTCACCGCGCCGTCGTACTGCCAACCTCGGGGACCGTCCCGGGCGGCGCTGGCACGGCGGTGGTGCGGGTGCGCAGCCAACTGGCGGTGACCGCGACGGTGAGGATGGCGGCGACGACGGCAAGAGACAGCGCGGTGGGGATCTTGTAGAGGTCCAGCAGCAGCATCTTGACCCCTACCCACACCAGCACCAGGGCCAGGCCGAGCTTGAGGTAGCTGAAGCGGTGCATGAGGTCGGCGAGCAGGAAGTACATGGCGCGCAGGCCGAGGATGGCGAAGGCGTTGGAGGTGAACACCAGGAACGGCTGCTGGGTGACGGCGAAGATGGCGGGGATGGAGTCGACGGCGAAGACGATGTCGGTGACCTCGACCAGCACCAGCACCGCCAGCAGCGGTGTCGCCATCCAGCGTCCAGCCCGCTTCACGACGAACTTCTGGCCGTGAAAGGTGTCGGTGACCGGGATCAGCCGCCGGAACGCCAGCAGCACGATGCTGCGCTCCGGGTCTATGGTCTCGTTGCGGTGGCGGGCCATCCGGATGCCGGTGGCCACCAGGAACGCGCCGAACACGTAGAGGATCCAGGCGAAGCTGGCGATCAGCACCGAGCCGGCGGCGATGAACACCGCCCGAAACACCAGCGCGCCGAGCACCCCGTAGAACAGCACCCGGTGCTGGTATTGGCGCGGGACTGCGAAGTAGCCGAAGATGATCGCGAAGACGAACACGTTGTCCACCGCGAGGGACTTCTCGATCACGTAGCCGGCGAAGTACTGGGCGGCGAACTCCGCACCCCACGCCCACCACACGATCGCGCCGAAACCGAGCCCCAGCGCAACCCACACCCCCGACCACGCGGCGGCTTCCCGCACCCCGACCACATGCGCCCGGCGGTGCGCGAACAGGTCGATCGCGAGCATCACCAGGATCACGCCGAGCACCGCGGCCCACGCCCACAACGGCACAACCACGTCCAACACCTCCGGTCCTGTCGCACGAACCGGAGGTCTCCCCAGACCGCCACGGGCATCAGGCAATGTGGCGGCGCCGAGACCGGGCAGCCGTCGGAGCTGCCGTAGTGACGATCTCGGGCGAGGCGGGTACTCCCCTCCGCACCACCAGAATGACGAACTGCGCTTCGTCTGTCAAACGCTTGACCAACGAACTGTGATTCGTCAGTCTCGGGGGTGGCAACCGGGAGGAATGTCAGATGGCCAGCCACCCGCGGGCCGGGGCGGACTCCGGCACGGGCGGCGCCGAGCGGACGGCGCCAGGCGCCGGGTCGTGGACGTTTCTGAGCAACCACGCCCACGTGCTGCTGTGCCTGGCCGCCGACCCGCACCAGACGCTGCCGGTGATCGCCGAACAGGTCGGCATCACCAGCCGCGCGGTCCAGTTCATCCTCACCGACCTCATCGAGGGCGGCTACGTCGAGCGCACCAGGGTCGGCCGGTGCAACCGGTACCGCATCAACCCCGACGGGCACCTGCGCCACCCGCTGGAAGCCCACCACCGCATCGCCGACCTCATCGCCGCCCTCGGCCCTGCCGCCACCGGCACCACCTCGGTCAGCGCCCGGGACGGTGCACGTGACAGTGGCCCAAGCCCGCGGCGTGCTCGCCGGACCGGCCGACCGGCGAATGGCGGATAACCCTGGGCCGGTCGAAAGGCGGACGGGGGTCAACGGTAGGCAGGGAGCGTGCAAGATCAGCCTCCCCGGACTCCCTCGCCCGCCGACCTGACCCGTATCCGGCGCCAGCCGGCGCCAATGCGTCCGCCACGGGGTAGGCGGCCCGCCGAGACCGAGAAGGAACGGGCCCGGTCGGCCATCCGGTCGCTGGTCGCCAACCCCGCGACGGACTTCGCCGCCCTGGACGCCGAGGAGTTCTTCGCGGCGCTGCGGTGCGCCTGCCAGGACGGCCTGGTCAATGCGGCGTTGGTTGCCGAGGCCGGACGCCGCATTGCCAACGGCACCGCCGCGTCGCGGGATCTGCATCAGGTGCTCTTCACCGCCGGCGGTGCCGGCACCTCCTACACCGCCGGCGGTGCCGGCAGTTCGTACACCGCCGGCGGTGCCGGCAGTTCGTACACCGCCGGCGGTGCCGGAGAATGGGACGAGGTTCGGCGCGCGGCGCTGGCCGCCGTCGCCCGGCAGCCCCACCTTGCGGTCGAGGTCCTCAATCTGGAGGTCCAGCGGCTTGGCGTGCCGCCGGTACGCGCGAGCGAGGCGGCCGGTGAGGGGGGCTTCACCGCCCGGGCGTCGCTCAACCGCGGCGGCGTGACCGTCGAGGGGCCGCCCTGCTTCGACACCAGCAAGAAACGGGCGAGCCAACGGGCCGCGGTGTCGCTGCTGGCAGTGCTGGTCGGGATCGAGCTGCCGCCGGCGGGCGGGCCGGTCGGGAACTCCGGGCCGCAAGCGGGGTCGCCCACGGTTCGTGGCCGGCGACCCGATGCGTCGACGCCCGCCGGGGACAGTCCGGCGTCCGCGCCGGCCGCGTCCGCGATGAGTCCCGCCGATCTGGAGGCGTGGCTCGACTACGAGGTCAGCCGGCCGGAGCCCAGCCCCGAGTTGGCCGAGCAGCTCATGGCGGGACGCCTGACGGTACGTTCGTCGTACCTGCTGCTGTTCGAGGCCGAGCCGGGTGGATGGGGCCGTCACCGTACGAAGGCCTGGGAATCCCTCGCTAGCTCCGCCTCGCAGGCACCGGGGGTCCTGTCGATGCACGCCCAGGCTCGCTCCTGGCCCCCGGCCGCCTATGTGGAGTTCGGCGAACGCACCGCTGTCGCCTACCTGACGACACCTGACGGGCCGGTCGTCGGCGAACCCGCCGTTGCCGCCGGGATCCGGGCGGCCCGCGCGTCAGCCGCCCTCGCCCTGGTCGGGGACCTGGTACCGCCCGTCGATGCGGACGGTGGCCCGGGACCGCGCGCGTCCACGGACAATCCGGTCGCCCTGCTCAATGAACGCGCCCAGACCGGGGCCATCTCGGCCATGACCTACACCTATGACGCGTCGGGTCCTGCCCACCGGCCGATGTTCACCTGCACCGCCGGCTGTATTCATGGCGCGGACCGCTACGTCGGCTCCGCCGAGGCCGCAACCAAGACCGCGGCGAAGGCGGCCGCCGCCGCGGAGCTTCTGGAGCAGGTCCTCTGTGCGGAACGAGCGCAACTGGCCGGCCTCGTCCGTGCCCGCCGCGAACAGACCCGCAGTCCCGAAGGGATCGTCGCCCGGCTGCTGCGAGCCGGCTGCCCGGTGGACTTCACCGGCTGGAGTTTCCGGCTCGGGGACGTGCTCCCCGAGCCCCTGGCGGGATACGAACTGCCCCTGCTGCCGGCGCTGCCGGTCCTGGCTGCCGTGAATGGTCAGACTCACACTGTGGACGGTCAGGTTCACCCGTCGACGCGGGCCTGGGCGGCTGCCGTGAAGACGGCCCTGGAGGCGGTCGCTGCCCGGCGCGTGTACCCGGCGCTGGACGCCGACGGCCGGGACTGTTGGCGGCTCGCCCCGAAGGTTGCGGCGGATCCGGCTCTCGTGCCGTTTTTCGACACGGTCGCCCAGACGCTGCTGCGGCCCGCGGGGGCGCGCCTGGTGATCGGGGACCTGCCGTACGCGGGACGTGCGCGCCCGCTCGGCCCGGACGCCGCCGACTGGGCCGACCGCGCCGCCGGCGCCGCTGAAGGGACCGCCGCCGCGCCCCTGGTGATCCGGTTGAGCCCGCCCGGCGGTGACGGTCTGCCGCTGCGCGCGCAGCTGCGCGTAGCCGGGGACACCTCCGGCGGGGGCCTTCTCGGCCGCGCGGAGCAACGGCTGGTGCGCAGGGCCTGCCGGCAGTGGCCGCCACTCGAGCGCGTCAGACGCGACGGGACGCTGGGCGGCGCCGAGGCCGCCGACCTCCTGGGCCCGGCGGGGCAACGGCTGGCAGCGCTCGGGGTCACGGCGGAATGGCCGGCCGGCCTGGTCACGGCCAGTGGCCTGGGC
The DNA here is from genome assembly GCA_035707525.1 of Pseudonocardiaceae bacterium. Classification (GTDB taxonomy): domain Bacteria; phylum Actinomycetota; class Actinomycetes; order Mycobacteriales; family Pseudonocardiaceae; genus DASSUA01. Next base: position 2,778 of record DASSUA010000542.1, on the reverse strand, counting down.
AGGCAGGTCATCGTCGCGTCACGGGCCGGCAGCGGCTCGGGCACCTTCTCCCTCGCCGACGAGGCGGATCTGACCTGGCAGCTCAGCCTTGACGGGGACCCGTTGACCGACGAGGAGACCGAGGCGGCCGCCGAGGCGGTCGAGGGTGTCGTCCAGCTCCGCGGACGCTGGGTCGTCATCGACGCCGAGACCCGGCGGCTCGCCCGCCAACGCAGCGCGGGCCGGCTCACCGGAGCGCAGGCCCTGGGCGCGGCGCTGACCGGTCAGGTGACCGTCGGCGGGCGGGACGTCGGCTGCTCCCCGACCGGGCGCCTGGCCGATCTCATAGCCACCCTGCGCGCGGCCGGCTCCAACCAGCACGGCAGCCTCGAGGTGCCGGACGGGCTGCACGCGACCTTGCGCCGGTATCAGCGTGTTGCGGTGCAATGGCTCGTACGCACCACGGCTGCGGGCTTCGGGGCGCTGCTCGCCGACGACATGGGCCTGGGCAAGACCCTCACCGTGATCGCCTACCGGCTGTGCCGGGAGAACGCCGCGCCCTCGCTCGTCGTCTGCCCGGCGTCGCTGATCGTCAACTGGGAACGGGAGTTCGCGCGGTTCGCGCCCGGCGTTGCGGTCCGGCGCTACCACGCAACCGGCCGGTCCCTCGACGGCCTGCAGGCCGGTGAGGTCGTCGTGACCACCTACGGGACGCTGCTGCGGGACGCCGCGGTGCTCACCGGTGTGCACTGGGACCTGGTCGTGGCCGACGAGGCGCAGCAGATCAAGAACCACCGCTCGCAGGCCGCCCGCGCGTTGCGGATGCTGCGCCCGGCCGCGCGGATCGCGGTGACCGGTACCCCGGTCGAGAACTCGTTGACGGAGCTGTGGGCGATCCTTGACTGGACGAACCCGGGGCTGTTCGGTTCCCTGACGGCCTTCCGCGAGCGCTTCGGCCGAGCCGCGGAGAGGGAGGCGGCCGAAGCGTTCGCCGATCGTGACGCGGCCCGCCGGCTCGGCCGGCTCATCGCCCCGTTCGTCATGCGTCGCCGCAAGAGCGACCCGGACGTCGTCCCCGAACTGCCGGACAAGGTGCTCAACGACCGCTACGTCGAGCTCACCCGCGAGCAGGCCGCCCTCTACCAGGCGGCCACGGCAGAGGCGCTCGACCGGATCGCGGCGAGCGACGGCCTGCACCGGCGCGGCCAGGTGCTGCGTCTGCTGCAGGCGCTGCGGCAGATCTGCAACTCGCCCGCGCACTACCTGCGCGAGCCCGCGGACGGCTGGGACGCGGCGAGGCAGGCGGCCCGTTCCGGCAAGCTGCAGGTCCTCGAAGAGCTGCTGGAGTCGATCATCGTCTCCGGCGACGCCGCACTGATCTTCACCGGGTACGTGTCCATGGGGCACCTCATCCGCGCCCACCTCGCGGCATGCGGCATCCGAACGAAGTTCATCCACGGGGGCGTACCGGCAGCGAGCCGGCAGCAGATCGTCGACCGGTTCCAGGCCGGCAACGGCGACGCGCTCATCCTGTCGGTCCGCGCGGCCGGGACCGGGTTGAACCTGACCCGGGCCGGGCACGTCATCCACTTCGACCGACCGTGGAATCCCGCCGTCGAAGACCAGGCCACCGACCGGGCGCACCGCGTCGGTCAGCACCGCCTCGTCGAGGTCCACCACCTGATCGCCGAGGGCACGATCGAAGACCGGATCGCCGGGCTCCTGGCCCGCAAGCGGGAACTGACCGAGGCGGTCCTGCCCGGTGAGCCGACGGCCCTGTCCGGACTGTCCGAACTGTCCGACAGCGAACTGTCCGCGCTGGTGAGCCTCGGCGCGGACCTGAGCACGGGAGGCACAGCGTGAGCACGAGCCACCATCCTGATCCACAGGCCTGGGAAGGCTGGCAGCCACCGCAGGGCGTCCCCCACGAAGAGCTCCTGGACCTGCTTGTCACGGACGCGGCAGCACGGGCCGCCGCCCTACTTGCCGGCAGCCCCACCGAGACGCAGGACCCACTGGTCGACGCGGTACGGCTGCTCGCCTCCCCCTCGGGACCCCGGCACACCGCGCGGGCGGCACGGCTGACCGGCATCCCCGAGGACGAGCTCCGGCGGCTCACCCTCGCGTACCGGCACGGCGGCACCGCCGCCGTCTCCGCAGCGCTCGAAGCGACGCCGTGCGACGACGACCGGCTGTCCGCAGCGGTGGACGAGGTCCGCAGGCGACGGACGTTCGCCGCCGGCGACCTGTCCGGCGACTCGGGGACGATCACAGATGCCGGGGCCGGGGTGCGGCTGCGACTTGGGCCGGACGGGCGGTGGCACCCCTTCACGCTGGCACGCGATCAGTGGTGGCCCGCGCGCGGCGCCAACCCCTCCGCCGGCGCCGCCTACCAGGCAGCAGTACGTGCCCGATCAGCGCGCCGCGCGAACGGTTGATGGCCTCGATCCCCTCATTGCCCAAGGGGTCGAGGCCATCCGGCGGACTTCGGTTCCGCGATGACTAGCCGTAGATGAACACGTAGTCGGCCTGGTAAGGAACATTGACGATCGGCGTGGCCTGCGGGTCGCAGGTGCCGGCGGGGGCGAGACCGCCGACGGTATTGAGGCGCAGGATCTCCACGACGTTGGCGAGCAGTCCGGCGGAGGCGCCGATCTGGGTGGCGTCGAGGTCCAGTTCGGCGATGTTGCCCGCGCCGTTGGAGTTCCTCGCGACGACCTTGCCGGTGACCGCGCTGCCGTCGGGGGCCTGCCACTGCGGCGGGCCGGCGACCGGCTGCACGAAGGTGTGGTGGATGCC
>DASSUA010000541.1:0-4895 GCA_035707525.1 Pseudonocardiaceae bacterium | reverse complement strand
CCGAGCCCTGGCCCCCCACCACGGTTCCGCTGGCCGAGCTGTCGGCGGCGGTCGTGGTCGCCGGCTGCCCGATCGCCGACTCCGCCGCCAACGGCGCGGTGGTGAAGTCCGGCCGGTCCGCGTATCCGTAGCCGAACGCGGCCGGCTCCACCGCCGTGGGCAGACCGGGCTGCACCTGCGACACAGCCGCCTGGGCGGAGGCGGCGACCGTCGGCAGGTCGGGCCCACCGGGGCGGCCGGGCGGATCACCGGGCTGGGCCGCACCGGGCTCGACCGGGACCAGCTGCGGGTTACCGTCCGCGTCGATCCTGATCTCGTACCGGCGGCTGTCACCGTCGCCATCGGTCAGGGTGACGCCGATCGCCTCACTGGTGCCGTCGGTGCCGGAAACGGTGATCGTCAGGTCGCCTAGCCGCATGTTGACCTGAGACGGCGCGCCACCCGGCTGATCGACGGCCGGCGGGATTGACACGTCACGGGGCTGATCGGCGTCGCCGGGTTGGGTCGCGATCGCGGACGGCACCGTTGGTGCGACCGTGCCGGTGGGCGGTAGCGGCGGCTCGGGTGAACCACCGGCCGGGGACGAGGCACCGAGCGGAACCGAGCCACCCTCGCTGGTCACCGGGGTTCCGCCGCCAGCCGGCACTACGGCGGGGTTGTCCTCGGGTGCCTCGCCTAGCGCGGTGAAGCCCTCCTGGGTCACGGCGGCCGCGGCGTCCATCATCGGCCGGAACGCCTCGGTGACGCCCTCGGTCGCGGTCTGGACGGCAGAGTCCAGCAGCTGGAGGTTGTTCTCGAACGGCGTCCGGAACGAGGCGTCGAGGTACTCGCGCGCCAGCCGCGAGGCCAGCGCCAGCAGCTCGTCCGCGCCACCGAAGAAGTCGAGCACGCCGCCGACGAGGTCACCGAACACGTCCGAGGCGGCGTCGACGACCTGGCTGACCCCCGGGATGCTGCCGAACAGCCCGCCACCCCCGCTGGAGAACACCGGCAACGCCATGCCGATCAGGTCGCCGATGCCGTCGTAGAGCCGGTCGATCAGCTCGCTGACCGGCATCGCCATGCGCTCGATCGTGATCAGGATCCGGACCAGCTCGGGCGGGTCGAACCCGGAGAAGTCGATCTCGCCGATCGTCTCGACGTACTCGGCGACGACCGTCCGGGTGGCCCGCACCGCGTCGCCCGTCGTGGTGGCGATCTCGCCGAGCTCGTCGTCGATCGTCTGCGCCGCCGCCTGGTAGCGCTGGAGGTGCGCGAGGAACGCGTTCGCGGCGTCACCGCTCCAGCTGGTCACGCCGGCGACCGTGGCGTTGAGCTCCGCCCTGGTTTCCTGCAGCTCGCCGGCGACCGCGGCGCCCTCCTCGGCGACCCCGGAAAGCCGCCGGAAGTCGATCTCACGCAGCTCGTCGTACGGGCGCTGGATGTCGGCCGCCAGACTCAGCGCAGACCCGGTGTAGTCGTTGTACAGCGGCAGGTACTCGCGGAACCCCTCCTGGAAGCCGGCCGCACCGTCGAGCGCCTCGTCGGAGGTGGCGAGGCCACCGAAGCTGCCCATCAGAGATCAGCTCCCGCGGCGTTCACTTCCGCCGTGCCGGCGGCGTCGGCCCGCTCGTAGTTGCGCGCGGTGTCCGTCAGGGCTTCCCGGACGTCGAGCGCGGCGGTGCCGAACCGGGCGAGCTTGTCCTCGATCAGCTCGAGCCCGCGCCCGAGGGCGTCCCCGGCCTGCCGGCAACACCGTCCGGTCTGCTCCCCGGTGACGCCGGCGATGCCGGCGACCCGCCGCTGGTAGCCGTCGGCGGTGTCCTCCAGCTCCTCGAAGTACCCGGCGAGCGTGCGCAACTGGCCGGCGACGACGCCGAAGCCCTCGCCGCCCGGTGGCTGGGTCGATGGCGATTCGGGTGGCATCGGTCCTCCCTGAGGTCTGCCCTGGCCCTAACGGTGCCAGTCAGCTGCCAGTCAGCTGCTAATCAGCTGCCAGTCAGATGCTCAGTTCAGACCGTTCCTGGCCCGGCCAGGTTCCCGAGTCGGCCGGACGAGGCGGCGGTTCAGGAGACCGAACCGACCACCTCGGCGAGCCGTCGGGTGACCTCGGCGGCCTTGTCCTGGGTCGGCGCCTCGACCATCACCCTGATCACCTGCTCGGTGCCGGAGGGGCGCAGCAGCACCCGGCCGGTCGCGCCGAGGTCGGCCTCGGCCGCCGCGACGGCGTCGCGCACCCGATCCGAACCGGCCACCGCCGCCTTGTCGGCCACCTGCACGTTGACCAGCACCTGAGGCAGCCGCTCCATCACGCCCGCCAGCTCGCGCAGCGTGTCACCGGTGGCCGCAAGCGTGCTCATCAGCCGAAGCGCGGTGAGCAGGCCGTCGCCGGTCGTCGCGTGCGCGGGCAGCACCACGTGGCCGGACTGCTCGCCGCCGAGGGCGTAGCCGCTGGCCCGCAGCGCCTCGAGGACGTAGCGGTCGCCGACCTTGGTCGTCACCATCCGGATGCCGAGCCGGTCCATCGCCAGGTGCAGCCCGAGGTTGCTCATCACGGTCGCGACCAGGGTGTCGTCGGTCAGCTCGCCGGCCGACTTCATGGCAATCGCGAGCACCGCCATGATCTGGTCCCCGTCGACGATCTCACCATCGGCGTCCACGGCGAGGCAGCGGTCGGCGTCGCCGTCGTGGGCGATGCCCAGATCGGCTCCATGCTCGAGCACCGCGGCCTGCAGGCCCTCCAGGTGGGTCGAGCCGCACCCGTCGTTGATGTTGATCCCGTCCGGCTCGGCGTTGATCGCGATGACCTCGGCGCCCGCCCGGGCGTAGGCCAGGGGCGCGGCGGTCGACGCGGCCCCGTTGGCGCAGTCGACCACGACCGTGATCCCGGACAGCGGCCGCGGCAGCGCGCCCAGCAGGTGCTCGACGTAGCGGTCGGTCGCGTCGACGACGTCACACACCCGGCCGACGCCGGCGCCGGTCGGCCGGTGGCTGGTGTCGTCGAGCCGCTGCTCGATCTCGTCCTCGACCTCGTCGGCGAGCTTGTGCCCCCCGGCCGCGAACAGCTTGATGCCGTTGTCGGGCATGGGATTGTGCGACGCCGAGATCATCACCCCGAGGTCCGCCCCCAGCTCGCCGACCAGATGGGCGACCGCCGGCGTGGGCAGCACGCCGACCCGAAGCACATCCGCCCCGGCCGAGGCGAGCCCGGCGGCGACCGCCGCCTCGAGCATCTCCCCGCTTGCCCGGGGATCGCGGCCGACGAGCGCGACCGGCCGGTGCGACCGGTCGTGCTCGATCAGGACGGTGGCTGCCGCGGCGGCCACGGACAGCGCGAGCCGAGGGGTCAGTTCGTCGTTGGCCCGACCGCGAACTCCGTCGGTGCCGAACAGGCGGCTCATCGCGACGGCGTCAGCGCTTGCTGTACTGGGGTGCCTTGCGCGCCTTCTTCAGGCCGTACTTCTTGCGTTCCTTGACCCTGGCGTCCCGGGTGAGGAAGCCGGCCTTCTTCAACGCCGGCCGGTCATCGGCGTCCAGCTCGACCAGTGCCCTGGCCAGGGCCAGCCGCAGCGCACCGGCCTGGCCGGTGGTGCCGCCGCCGCGCAGGTTGGCGATGACGTCGTAGGAGTCGGTGCGCTCGGTGGTCACCAGGGGCTCGCGGATGAGCTGCTGGTGCACCTTGTTGGGGAAGTACTGCTCGAGCGTGCGGCCGTTGAGGTTGAAGTTGCCGCTGCCCGGCACCAGCCGCACCCGCACGATGGCTTCCTTGCGGCGACCCACGGTCTGCGCCCGCGCGTCGCTGGCGACCGGGCGGCTCGGCTTCGACTGTTCGTTGGTGTCGGCGCCGGCGGCCGCTGCCTCACTGCTCGCCTGGCCGGGCGCCGTCTGGCCGGGCGCCGTCTGGCCGGGCGCCGTCTGGCTGGGCGCCGTCTGGCTGGGCGCAGCCTGGTCGGGCTGTGGCTGGTCGGCGATCTCGGGATTGGTCACGCTCTGGTCCCTCACTGGGAGATCTGGCTGATCTGGAACGGGGTCGGCTTCTGCGCGGCGTGCGGGTGCTCGGGGCCGGCGTAGACCTTGAGCTTGCGACCCATCGCCCGGCCGAGCCGGTTCTTCGGCAGCATGCCCTTGACCGCCTTCTCGACCAGCCGGTCGGGGCGCTTGTCGAGCAGCTCGCCGAGGGAACGGCGGCGCAGCCCACCCGGGTAACCGCTGTGCCGGTAGGCGAACTCGGTCTCCCGCTTGTTGCCCGACAATGCGACCTTGGCGGCGTTGACGATGACGACGAAGTCGCCGGTGTCCACGTGCGGGGCGAACGTCGGCTTGTGCTTGCCGCGCAGCAGGATCGCGGTCTGGCTGGCAAGGCGGCCGAGCACGACGTCGGTCGCGTCGATCACGTGCCAGTGTCGAGTTACCTCACCCGGCTTCGGGCTGTACGTACGCACGGTCCTACCTCGTCATCAGGAATATGGAGCGCGGTGCGGCTTGAACCAATGCCGGCTTGCGCCCAGCACGCGGCCAGGCACACCACCGCACAACTGGCCACGAAGATACCCGTTGCGCGACGAGAGGGTCAAAACGGGTCGATCCCGCTGGCGATCAGGCCCCGAACACCGGCGGCGCGACCACGCGGTCGTCGTCGAACAGGTCGTCGTCGGCCATCACGTAGGACGCCAGCGGCTTCTCGCGGTCCTCGTCGCGACCGGCGGCACCACCCACCGGCGGGTACAGCATCCCGCCGCCACGGGCGCCACCGGCCCCGCGGGCGGCCGCGGCCTCGGCAGCTGCCGCCTGACCCGCCAGCCCACCCAACCCGCGGCCCGGTCCGCCGGGGCCGTGCGGACCCCGCACGCCAGCCACCGGACCGAATCCCCGGCCGCCGTACGCCTGGTCGGCCCCGCCGCCGGCGCCACCAAGGC
>DASSUA010000540.1:0-12764 GCA_035707525.1 Pseudonocardiaceae bacterium | reverse complement strand
ATGCGCGGCCAGCTGGAGTCGCTGGTCTATCCGGGATTCGTCGCCGCCACCGGCCGCGACCGGCTGCCCGACGTCGCGCGCTACCTGCTGGCCCTGCAGCGGCGCCTGGAGGGCCTGCGCCGCGACCCGCAGCGCGATCGCGCCTGGACGCAGCGGGTGCAGGCGGTGGCCGCCGAGTACGAGCAGCTGCGCCGGGAGCTGCCGCCGGGCGGGGGCCTCGACGAGATCCGCTGGATGATCGAGGAGCTGCGGGTGAGCCTGTTCGCCCAGACCCTGCGCACCCCGTACCCCGTCTCGGAGAAGCGCATCCACCGCGCGATGGACGCCCTGCTCGCGCCCTAACGCCCTAACGCCCTAACGCCCCTGACGCCCCTGACGCCTGCGCGCACTTGGGGAGCTCAAGTGCCAAATGTGCAACTGAAGCTCCCCAAGTGCCGGGGAGTGTGGGGGGAGTGTGGGTTGGGCGAGGACCCCGACGCGGGGTGGTGCAGCGGGGTGTTGGTGGTGGTATTTAGGGTGGAGGCGTGGGGAGCGGGCTGAGTCTGCGGGCGCTGAATCGGGCGATGCCACTCGCCCGCCGGCTGGAGTTCGCGCGGGAGCCCGGATGAGCGGCCGGTACGACTGGGTCTCGTTCACCACCGACTACGGCCGCTCCGACGGCTTCGTCGCGGCTTGCGTCGGCGTGATCGCGCGGATCGCGCCGCACGTGCGCGTCCTGGACATCACCCACGACATCGACGCGGGCGACGTGCGTGGTGGCGCGACCGTGCTCGCCCACACCGCCGCCTACCTGCCGGCGGCCGTGCACCTCGCGGTCGTCGACCCCGGCGTGGGGACCGCCCGCCGCGGCGTGGCCGTGGTCGCCGGGGGAAACGTCCTGGTCGGCCCGGACAACGGCCTGCTGGCGCCGGCCGCCGACGCCCTCGGCGGCGTCACCGCCGCCTACCACCTGACCGAACGGGGGTTCTGGCTGCCGGCGGTGTCGAGCACCTTCCACGGGCGCGACGTGTTCGCCCCGGTCGCCGCCCACCTCGCCAACGGCGTCGACCCCGCCGAGCTCGGCCCCGAGGTGGCCGCGGCCGATCTGGTGCGGCGGCCCGAGCCGGTCGTCCACGCGCGAGCGGGCCGGTTGGCCGCGCAGGTCCTGGCGCTCGACCGGTTCGGCAACGTCCAGCTCACCGCGACCCGCCACGATCTGGCAGCAACGGGCTTCGTGCCGGGTCAGGAGCTCACCGTCACCGTCAACGGGCCACCGTCGAACCTCCCACGCGCCGTCCCGCGCGAGCCGTTCATCCCCGACTGGCCCCCGCCGGGTGACGCCCCGACCGAGCGGTCGCCCCGGCCCCGCCGGCCGCCGCGCGAGCCGTTCGTCCCGGAGCCACCGCCGCCCTGCCGGACCGCCACCGCGACCGTTGGCCACACGTTCGCCGACGTCGAACCCGGTCAGCTGGTCGTGCTGGTCGACTCGGCCGGCAGGGTCGCGATCGCCGCCAACGGCACGTCGGCCGCCCGGCTGCTCGCCGTCACCGCGGGCACGCTCGTCGAGCTGCGCCCGGCGTGATGCCGGTCAGGCGCCTTCGCGCAGGTAGCGCCTGACCTGCTGGCGGTTGACCGCCTGGGCGATCGCGGGGGTGTACCTGGCCACGAGCGCGGCGAAGCGGGCGCTGGCCGGGGCCACGATGATCGGCTTGTTGCGGGCGACGCCGCGCATGACGTCGACGGCGAGCTTGTCGGCGGTGTACATGCGGGGCTGGAGGCGGCCGATCACGCGCCGGGTTTTGTCGTTGACCCCGGTCGGGGGCAGGCCGGCGTTGACGTTGTCCAGCAGCGGCGTGTCCACGAAGCCCGGGCACAGGGCGCTCACCCGCACGCCGCGCGCGGCGCCCTCGGCGCGCAGCGCCACGCTGAGCGCCACGACGGCCGACTTCGTCACCGTGTACGGGATCATGATCGCCGGCTGCACCAGCCCGGCGAGCGAGGCGGTGTTGACGATGTGGCCCCCGCCCTGCGCCAGCATGATCGGGTAGGCCGCGTGCACGCCGTGCACGACGCCGCGCAGGTTGACGTCGATCACGCGGTCCCAGTGGTCGAGGGTGAACTCCTCGGTCACGCCGCCGATCGCGATGCCCGCGTTGTTGAACACCAGGTCGAGCCGCCCGTGCTCGGCGGCGACCGCCCGGTAGCAGGCGAGCACCGCGGCACCGTCGGTGACGTCGAGGCGGGCCGCGTCGGCGCGCCCGTGCCCGGCTTCGGTGAGCCGCCCGGCGGCAGGCCCAGCGGTTTCCGTGAGCTGCTTGGCGGCGAGCTCGGCCGCCTGCAGGTTGAGGTCGGCGATGACGACGCGGGCGCCCCGCTCCACGAGGGCGGCGGCGATTGCCCGGCCGATGCCGGACGCGCCGCCGGTCACGATCGCGACGGTCATCTGGCCACCACCTCGTAGTCGGAGAGCCGCGGCGTGCGGGTGCGCCACCAGTAGGTGAACGTGAAGCCCGGCCACAGGGTCCGGTTGCGGCCCTCGTCGTCGAGGTACCAGCTCTTGCAGCCGGTCTGCCAGACGGTGCCGCGCAGCCGGGACTGCACCCAGTGGTTGAAGTCGCGCTCGGCGCCCGCCCGGACGTCGATCGTGCGCCCGCGGTCGAGCTCGCGCAGGCAGCGCAGGACGTGCCGGATCTGCGTCTCGATCATGAACACGATCGAGTTGTGGCCGAGGCCGGTGTTCGGGCCGACCAGCAGGAACAGGTTCGGAAAGCCGGCGATCGTGATGCCGCGGTAGGCCTGCGGGCCGTCCGCCCAGGCGTCCTGAAGCTTGCGGCCGTTCGCGCCGACGATCATCTTGCTGGCCAGGGCGTCGATGACGCGGAAGCCGGTGCCGAAGATGATCGCGTCGACCCGGTGCTCGGTGCCGTCGGCGGTGACCACGCCGTGCTCGCGAACCTCGACGATCGGGCTCGTGGTGAGGTCCACGTTGGGACGGTTCAGCGCCCGGTAGTAGTCGTTGGAGATCAGGATGCGCTTGCAGCCGATCACGTAGCTCGGCGTGACGGCGGCGCGCAGCGCCGGGTCCCGGACGTGGCGCTCGATGTGGCGCCGCGCGAGCCGCTCGATCAGCCGCATCAGCCTCGGGTTGACCACGAAGCCGAGTGCGGCCACCTCCTGCCGCCAGTAGATGAGGTTGCGGAACGCCCGCCGGGCCGGCGGGAACAGCCGGAACAGCCGGCGCTCGAACCCGGTGATCTCGCGGTCCGGCTTGGGCATGATCCAGGGCGCGGTGCGCTGGAAGATCTCCAGGTGCGCGACCTCGGGGGCGATCTCGGGGACGAACTGGATGGCGCTGGACCCGGTGCCGATCACGGCGACACGCTTGCCGGCCAGGTCGTAGTCGTGGTCCCAGCGCGCCGAGTGGAACGTCGCGCCGGCGAACCGGTCGAGCCCCGGCAGGTCCGGGATGGCCGGGTGGTGCAGCGGCCCGAACGCGCCGACGAGCGCCCTGGCGCGGACGGTCTCGCCGCCGTCGGTGGTGAGCAGCCAGGTGGCGCACGTGTCGTCGAACTCGGCCGTCACCATCCTGGTGCGGAACCGGAGGTGCGGTTCGAGCCCGTACTTGCGGGTGCAGTGCCTCAGGTAGTCCCAGATCTCCTGCTGCCGCGGGTACTGCCGCGTCCAGCCGGGGTTGGGTTCGAACGAGTACGAGTACAGGTGCGACGGGATGTCGCACGCGCAGCCAGGGTAGGTGTTCTCCCGCCAGGTGCCGCCGACGTCGCCGGCCTCCTCGAGGATGACGAAGTCGTGCCGGCCGGCCTTCTTGAGCTGGATCGCCATGCCGAGGCCGGAGAACCCGGCACCGACGATGGCCACCTCCCAGGTCTTCGCCACTCGCTGAACTTACGCGCCCGGTAAAGCTCCGCGGCCGGTCATTAGCCACGCTAAACTTTGACCCCGTGACAGCCCCGAAACCGTTGCGAGGTCTCGGGGCGATCGTCATCGACACCCGGCCGCTGCGCATCCCCGACTACCGCCGGCTGTGGCTCACCACCACGATCACCGCCGTCGGCAGCCAGTTCACCGCGGTCGCCGTGCCCAAACAGGTGTTCGACCTGACCGGCTCGTCGGCGTACGTCGGCCTGACCGGTGCGGTCGCGCTCGCTCCGCTGCTGGTGTTCGGGCTGTGGGGCGGCGCGGTCGCCGACGCGGTCGACCGGCGCAGGGTCCTGCTCGCCAGCAACACCGGGATCGCGGTGACCTCGCTGCTGCTGTGGCTGCAGGCGTTCATGGGACTCGGTTCGGTGTGGGTGGTGCTCGCCCTGCTCGGCGCGCAGCAGGCGTTCTTCGCGGTGAACATGCCCACCCGCAGCGCCGTGATCGCCCGGCTGGTGCCGCTTGAGCTGCTGCCGTCGGCGTCGGCGCTGTCGACCACCGTGTTCATGTTCGGCGCGGTCATCGGCCCGCTGCTGGTCGGCGCGCTGCTGCCGGTCGCCGGCGTGTCGCTGCTGTACCTGGTGGACTCGATCGCGCTGTTCGCCGCGCTGTGGGCGGTCTGGAAGCTGCCACCGCTACCGCCGCTGAACGGGCCGGCCCGGCGCGCCGGCTGGCGCGACGTCGCGGACGGGCTGCGCTACCTGACCACCCGCAAGGTGCTGCTGGCGTCGTTCCTGGCCGACATCATCGCGATGGTCGTCGGCATGCCGCGCGCCCTGTTCCCGGAGATGGCCGAGCGGACCTTCGGCGACCCGCCGGGCGGCGGCCCGGCGATCGGACTGCTGTTCGGCGCGATCTCGATGGGGGCGCTGGTGTGCGGGCTGTTCTCGGGCTGGCTGTCCAGGGTGCAGCGGCACGGCGTGGCGGTGACCCTGGCGGTGATCGCCTGGGGCGTGGCGGTCGCCGGGTTCGGCGTGTCCAGGTGGCTGTGGCTGGCCGTGGTGTTCCTGGCCCTGGCGGGCGCGGCCGACATGGTCAGCATGGTGTACCGCAGCGCGATGCTGCAGGCGGCCGCGACCGACGAGATGCGCGGCCGGATGCAGGGCGTGTTCACGGTGGTCGTCGCGGGCGGGCCACGCGTTGCCGACCTGCTGCACGGCTGGGCGGCGGTCGCCGTCGGCACCGCCGCGGCCAGCGCGGGCGGCGGCGTGCTGGTGGTCGTGCTCATGGTCGTCGCGGTGCTGTGCCTGCCCGCGTTCTGGCGCTACCGCCAGCCGGTGACGGTCGACGCGCCGCACTGACCGTCCGGGATCTGACCGTCCGGGATCAGCGCCGGCGCCCGCGCAGCTCCCACTCCAGGCGCTGCAGCACCCAGTCCTGCAGCAGCGACAGCGGTGACGTGCCGCGCTCGATCGCCAGCCCCCGCAGCCGCTCGTCGGCCTCGGCCGGCAGCCGCAGCTGGTGGACCTGCGCGGTGCCGAACCGCTTGCCCGGATCCGTGGTGTACGGGTCGGACGGCGTCGGGGCGAGCGCGGCCAGGTAGGCCTCGAGCTCGTGGTCGGGTTCGCCCTCGGGGAGGGCGGGCGGCGGTCCGTAGGAGGACTGCCGGTGCCTGCCCGGGATTTTCGGGATCTCGCCGGTGGTCTCGTCCTTGGCCCCGGCCCTTGGTCGGCCCAGTCTCATGCGCGCAAGCCTACGTCGCCCGCGCCAGGACGCGAGCCAAGCTCGCGCGCGCCGGCCCGGTGCCGCCCGGACGGGCGCCGGTTGATCGAAGTCGGGGCAGGTGCGCAAGAGTATTGGCGTGCACGGCATCGAGATCGGGGCGGCGCCGGTGCTGTCCAGGCAGCTCGCCCGCGAGCTACGCGGCACGGTTGCCTTCGACGCCAAGGCCCGCGCGCTGTACGCCAGCGACGCGTCGAACTACCGGGTGCCCCCGCTCGGCGTGGTCTGGCCCAGGGACGTCGACGACCTGGTGACCGCCGTGGCCCTGTGCGCCGAGGCCGGCGTGCCGATCACCCCGCGCGGCGGCGGCACGAGCGTGGTCGGCAACGCGATCGGCCCGGGCGTCGTGCTGGACACCTCCCGCCACCTGAACCGGATCCTCGACGTCGACCCGGCCGCGCGGCTGGTCACCGTCGAGCCCGGCGTCGTGCTCGAGGACCTGCAGCGCGCCGTCGCGGCGCACGGCCTGCGGTTCGGGCCGGATCCGTCGAGCAAGAGCCGCTGCACGGTCGGCGGCATGGTCGGCAACAACGCCGCCGGCGCCCGCTCGGTCGCGTGGGGAACGACCGCCGGCAACACCCACACGCTCGACGTGCTGACCGTCGGCGGCGAGCGGTTCACCGCCGGCCGCCTCGCCGACCACCAGCCACCGATCGCGCTCGCCGCTGCCCTGCAGGAACTCCTGCAAGGCAGCCTCGAGGTCATCCGGACCGCGCTGCCGGCGTGGTCGCGCCGCAACTCCGGCTACGCCCTGCAGCACCTGCTTCCCGAGCACGGCGAGCACCTGGCCAGGGCGCTCGTCGGCACCGAGGGCACCTGCGTGACGGTGCTCGGCGCCACGCTGGAGCTGGTCGAGACGCCGGCTGCGGTCGCGCTCGCCGTGCTCGGCTACCCGGACGCGCCGGCCGCCGCCGACGCGACCCCCGCGCTGCTGGACGCGAACCCGCTCGCCGTCGAGGGCCTCGACGTCAACCTCGTCGACGCGCTGCGCGCCCGCGGCCGCGAGCCGGCCGTCGAGCTGCCACCGGGGCGGGCCTGGCTCTACGTCGAGGTGCCCGGGGCGGACCCCACCGACGCCGGCAACCGGGCCCGGTGGCTGGCCGCCGACAGCGGCCGGCCGAACCAGGTCGTGATCGACCCGGTGCACCAGCGCGCGCTGTGGCGCATCCGCGAGGAGGGGGCGGGCCTGGCCACCAGGACCGCCGAGGGGTTGGAGGCGTGGCCGGGCTGGGAGGACGCGTGCGTGCCCCCCGAACGCCTCGGCGACTACCTGCGCGCGTTCGCCGAGCTGCAGCGCTCGTACGGGCGGCTCGGCACCGTGTACGGCCACTTCGGCGAGGGCAACGTCCACGTCCGGCTGGACTTCGACCTGCTCACCCCGGCCGGCATCGCCGAGTACCGCCGCTTCATCGAGGCCGCCGCGGCGCTGGTCGCCGAGCACGGTGGGTCGCTGTCCGGCGAGCACGGCGACGGCCGCGCCCGCGGCGAACTGCTCGACCGCATCTACCCGCCCGCGGTGCTGCGGCTGTTCGAGCGGTTCAAGGCGGTCTTCGACCCGGACGGGCTGGCCAATCCCGGGATCGCGGTCCGGCCGGCCCGGCTCGACGCCGACCTGCGCTCCGGCCCGACCCGGCAGGTGTCGACGTTCCTCGGCTTCCCGGCCGACGGCGGCGACCTGTCGCGCGCGATCCGCCGCTGCATCGGCGTCGGCGCCTGCCGGCGGACCGACGGCGCCGGCGTGATGTGCCCCAGCTACGTCGTCACCCGCGACGAGCAGCACTCCACCCGCGGCCGCGCCCGGCTGTTCGCCGAGATGCTCGACGGCCGCCTGATCCGCGACGGCTGGCAGTCGACCGAGGTCCGCGAAGCGCTCGACCTGTGTTTGGCGTGCAAGGGCTGCCTGTCGGACTGTCCTGTCAATGTCGACATGGCCAGCTACAAGTCCGAGTTCCTCTACCAGCACTACCGGCACCGGATGCGCCCGCGCGACCACCACGCCCTCGGCCGGCTGCCGATGTGGACCAGGCTCGCCCCGCGCGGGCTCAGCGCCACCGTTTTGGGTTCGCGGCGGCTGTCCAAGCTGGCCGCGCGGGTCGCCGGCGTGAGCACCGAGCGCCCGCTGCCGGTGCCGGCCCGCGAGTCGCTGCGCTCGTGGCTGGCCACCCGGCCAAGGCCCCTCGGGGAGCCGCCGCGCGGGACGGTCGTGCTGTGGACCGACACGTTCACCAACTCGTTCGACCCGCACGTCGGCCGGGCCGCCGTCGAGCTGCTCGAGTCGATCGGGTTCGCCGTCGAGATGCCGTCGCGGCCGGTGTGTTGCGGCCTGACCTACCTGGCCACCGGCCAACTGCCGGCCGCCCGCCGCGTGCTCCGGCGCAGCCTCGGCACGCTACGCCGGCACCTGGAGGCGGGCGTCCCCGTCGTCGGGCTGGAGCCGTCGTGCACCGCCACCCTGCGCTCGGACGCGGCCGAGCTGCTGCCACCCCCGCAGGCGCAGTTGCTCGGGGACGGCGTCCTCACCCTCGCCGAACTGCTCGTGCGGAAGGCCCCCGACTGGACCCCGCGGCCCGCGCCCCCGCGCCCCGTGGTCTGGCAGACGCACTGCCACCAGCACGCCGTGCTCGGCACCACCGCCGACGCCGAGCTGCTCGCCCGCGCCGGGGTGAACGTCGTAGCAAGGCCCAGCGGCTGCTGCGGCCTGGCCGGCAGCTTCGGCTTCCAGCGCGGCCACGAGGCTCTGTCCGTTGCGCTGGCCGAACGCGCCCTGCTCCCCGCCCTGGAAGCCGCCGGCCCCGACGCCGTCCTCCTGGCCGACGGCTTCAGCTGCCGCCTCCAAACCACCCAACTCTCCAACACACCCCCCCTACACCTAGCCGAACTCCTAGCCCCCCTTTCCTAGGCGTGTCGTCCGTTTCGGTACGCATGTTGCACGTTTGGTGACGCGGCTCAGCGGCGCAGTACCGCGTGCGCGACCGGACCCTTGAACCCGCGCGACCAGATCAGCACCGTCAGCGGGCCGTCGGTGCGCGCACCGACCGGCACGGGGTAGTTCTGGTCCCCGGTCGCGCCCTTGAGCGGCCCGAGCAGCGTGCCGTCACCGGGGCTGCGGGCGTCCGCGTGCGGCACGAGGTAGACGACGCACCCAAGCCCGGCCGCGGTCTCGAACGCGGTGAGCCGCACCACGCCGGCGCCGCCGACACGCAGCAGCTCAGCGTGGCCCGACGTGCTCGCGTCCAGGCTGTCGAACTCCGCGCTGAGCTCGACGATCGCGCCGGCCGGCGGCGTCTCCGAAAACGACGACGGCACCGGTTGCTCGGTGGTTGGTGGCGGACGCAGCTGGGTATCCGGCGGCGTGCCGTCCCTGGCAGCGAGCCCGACCAGCGCCGCACCCAGCGCGGCACCAACGGTGATCGCACACAGCAGGACGACGACCAGCCAGGTCCGCCGCCTGGCCGCCAGGTTGGGCATAACTGGACGCTATCGCCTTCGCGCATTCGTGTTAGCCGGTGTTGCGCAGCGGCCGCCTGGACGTGTCAGATATACGGAACGTAACAGCGTGGATCACTCGCGGGGCGGCTGCGACGCACGTTTGCGGCCGATAACCTCCCGCCAACGGCGAACGAGGCACCAGCTGGGACGCCGGGACGGACAGGCGACGAGTCGGGGAGACAACATGAACACCGCGTCCAGCGTGAACCGATTGAACCAGTTCGACGACGTGGACCTGCGGACGGGTACCAGCGGCGTGCCCTTCCAGCGCGGAGCGGATCCGAACCGGGTGACACCCGACCAGGTCCAGCGCGCGCGGATGGTCGTCGCTCGTAACGCCGCCGACAACGACGACTGCCGGCGGCTGCTCGACATGCTCGGCCTGCTCGAAGGGCCGGACGGCCTCCCGCCCGTCTGTCGCTGAGGTACCCCGCCGGATCCCGACTCCAGGCCCGTACCCCGTGGGCGTCCCGCGTTCCGGGACGCCCACGCGTTTGTAGAGTGGCTAGACATGGACGTAGGCCTGCTCGGCCCGGGTTCGGTGGCCTGGCGCGTCGTCGGCCATCCGATGTCGATCGTCGGCGGCATGCGGGCCCTCATGATCCAAGCGCTGCACCCGCTGGCGATGGCGGGCGTCGCCCAGCACAGCGACTACGAGCGCCGCGCGATGTCGCGGCTGCGCCGCACCGCCTACTACGTCACGGCAACTACGTTCGGTGACACCCCGACCGCCTACGCTGCCGCCGAACGGGTGAAGCAGGTGCACCGGCGCATCCGCGGCGTCGACCCCGTCACCGGCAAGCCCTACAGCGCCGCCGACCCGGACCTGCAGGTCTGGGTGCACTGCACCGAATGGCATTCGTTCCTGGCCGCCTACCGCGTCTACGGCCCGCGCCTGCGCGCCGAGGAGCAGGACCAGTTCCTGGCCGAGGGCGTCGTGATCGGCTCGCTGCTCGGCGCCCCGCGCTCGCGGTTCCCGTCGTCGCTCGACGAGTACCGCGACTACTTCGCCTCGGTCCGGCCGCAGCTGTGCGTCAGCGAGGCGGCCCGCAAGGCGATCAAGTTCGTCCGGTTCCCACCCGTCCAGCTCGAGAACGTGCACCTGCAGCCGACCATGCGCGTCCTCGGCTCGGCGGCGGTCGCGCTCCTCCCGGCGTATCTGCGCGCGCTCGCCGGCATCGAGCGGCCGCTGTGGGCCGATATCGCCGCCATCAACGCGGCCCGCCCGGTCGGTGTCGCCCTCACCCTGCCCCTGATCCGGGAGATCCCCCGGACCGTCTTCGGCGGCGACGCGGCCGCGATCGGCGCCAGGGCCAGGCAGCTCGCTACTGCCGGATCGACCAGCCGCCGTCGCTGACCAGCGTCTGCCCGGTCGTCCACCGCCCGCCGTCGCTCACCAGCCAGGACACCAGCTCTGCGGTGTCCTCCGGCCGCCCCCAGCGGCCCATCGGCATCCGCCCTGCCACCCATGCGCGGCTCTCCTCGTCCGCGTAGCCGGTGTCCACTGGACCGGGGTTGATGCAGTTCACCGTGACGTCCGGGGCCAGCGCATACGCCAGCGATGCCGTGACCTGCTGCAGCGCGCCCTTGGTCGTGGCATACGGCAGCTCGTCCGGCATCGGTCCCAGGTGCTGGCCCGACGTGAACAGCACCACGCGCCCCGGTGTCCCCTTTTGGTGGCGACGCGCCATCGCCTGCACCAGCAGCAGCGTCGCCCTCACGTTGACCGCCCAGCACAGGTCGAGCTCTCCGGCCGTGGCCGTGGTCAGCGACTGGCTGCTTGACCTGGCATGCGTGGCTACCAGCACGTCGAGCGAGCCAAGTTGTCGTATTGCGTCGTCGACGAGGCGTTGCGGTGTCTCCGGGTCCGCCAGGTCGTCCTGGCGGTACACGATCGGTGTGGCCTGTCCCGGCGGGCCCTCGTTGAGCGCCTCGGCCAGCTCCGACTCGTCCAGCTCGTCGGCGCCCCACGGCTGCTCCGAGTCGTGCGGCGTCCACCCGGTGGCGAGTACGTGGTGCCCGTCCGCCGCCAGCCGCCGCGCAACCGTGAACGCGATCCCGATCCGCCGGCTCACGCCGGTCACCAACGCTCCCGCCATGGCCGCCGAGCGTACGACCGCTTGGTTGTGCCGTTCTGGCAGGTGGACGGCCATGGTGGGGTACTGGTTTGGAGCGATCTGTGGGTTGGGCTAGGCTTGCCCTGCCTCCAACGGTTAGCCGTTGAGGGCAAGGCCAGGCCGGCCAAGCCCCCATCGTCTAGCGGCCTAGGACGCCGCCCTTTCAAGGCGGTAGCGCGGGTTCGAATCCCGTTGGGGGTACGGCACAGCACTGGCCCCGTGGCGCAGTTGGTTAGCGCGTCGCCCTGTCACGGCGAAGGTCGCGGGTTCGAGTCCCGTCGGGGTCGCTGCAAGGGTGTCCACCCGGACACCCTTCCGGCCAGGTAGCTCAGTTGGTACGAGCGTCCGACTGAAAATCGGAAGGTCGGCGGTTCGACCCCGCCCCTGGCCACCGTTTCACTAGGTCAACAGCCCTGCGTCTGAGACTCCTTCACGGGTCAGGCGCTAGTTGGCCGGGCAGTTATGACGTGTAGGCCGGGCATGTTCTGGAAGTGCTTCTCGTTATTTGTCACGAGGGGTGCTCCGTACAGAATCGCCGTTGCGCAAATCCAGAGATCGTTTGAGTGTTCGTTCTGGCCTAGCGCGTGTCCGCTCCGGCGGGCCTGGCATTTGAGCTGACCCCACAGCTTGGCTAGTTCTTGGCTGTACGGCACGACGAGATACGGCTTGATCGCGGACTCAAGACTCCGCAGTCGTTGCTCGCCCCAGTTCGCCAGTTGGGCACCAAAGTAGACCTCGGCGACGCTGGTGAACGAGAGCATGGGAATCGAACCTGCAATATGCCCTCGTAGGGGGCTCCTTCCGGCCGATTCTGCCAAAGGTACGAGAAGACGTCGGTGTCTACGAGTACGTACCTTGTCATCTGGCCGACCGGATGTTCCGCATGAACTCGTCGAAGTCCTCGATCGGCTCGCCACGAAGACTGGATAGATTCGTTAGCGGTCGAATGGTGTCCATTCAGGGGCGGGGTCTGACCTGCGGCGATGCAGCGCCCTCAGTCGCATCGTGAACGTAGAACCGCAGGTCATCGCCGGTTACTTGTCGGTACCCCGTGAATGGACACGTCGAATGCCCTGCGCGTCGGCGAGTTCATCGAGCGACTGGAATCTGGCCGCCTCAATCTTGGCCAACTCGGCAAGATGCAGGACTCGCACTGTCGCCCCGTCGGCTTGAAACTCGGCGACGCCGGAAGCCATCACAAGCTCGTCGAGACAATCAAGGACGATATCCTCCAGGTCGTCGTCCAGGTCGCACGGAACACTTCCTAAATGCGTGTCTATTCGGCAACGCAGGCTCATGGGATCGAAGTCGCCCATGTGTAACCGCCCAACGATTGTGATCTCCTCGCGCGAGGAAACCTTTTGTACGGCCTTCAATGACGTCCGACTGTCACGGTCTAAAGTGAACCAATGAGAATCGCCTGCCGAGAGCTCGATGCGATGGATGTTTCCTTCACTGATACCTCCACACGGCATAACCAGCCCATTGATGACCGACGGTGTGAAGTGCCGTGGGAGTTGA
>DASSUA010000539.1:0-6611 GCA_035707525.1 Pseudonocardiaceae bacterium | reverse complement strand
CGGTCCGCGACCTCGGCGGGCACGACCTGGCCGGCCTCGCAGATACCTTCCGCGGCGCCGACCCGCAGCGCCCGAGCGTCGTCTTCGCTTACACCATCAAGGGCTACCGGCTGCCGACCGAGGGCCACCCCGCCAACCACTCCGCGCTGCTGTCGCAGGCGCAGTTCGAGACCCTGGCGTCATCGCTCGGCACGGACGCCTCCGATCCGTGGCGCGCCTTCCCGCCCCAGAGCCCCGAGGGCCGGCTCTGCGCCTCGGTCGCGCGCCGGTTGCGCCGTGAGCCAGTCGCGTCACCGGCCGCGGTGGACGTCCCGGCGTCCGTCTCGCCCGGGCACCGCGGGACCGTCTCGACGCAGGCGACGCTCGGCCGGCTGCTCCTGGACCTGCTGCGCACCGCCCCCGACGTCGCCGCGCGCGTCGTCACGGTGTCGCCGGACGTCGCCTCCTCGACCAACCTCGCCGGCTGGCTCAACAAGGTGGGCGTGTTCGGCGCGGTCGCCGGGCAGCCGCGCCGGGACTGGTTCGCCGACGACGGCGAGACCCTGCTGCGCTGGGCGGAAAAGGCCGATGGTCAGCACATCCAGCTCGGCATCGCCGAGGGCAATCTGGTCGGGCTGCTCGGAGAGCTCGGTTCCACGTGGAACCGGTGGGGTGAGCCGATCATCCCCATCGGCACGCTCTACGACCCGTTCGTCAACCGGGCGCTGGAACCGTGGACATTCGGCGTCTACGCCGGCGGCCAGTCGATCCTGGTCGGCACGCCGTCCGGGGTCTCGCTCGCCCCCGAGGGCGGCGCCCACCAGAGCATCATCAGCCCGTCGGTCGGCCTCGAGCACCCCGGCGTCGTCGCCTACGAGCCCGCCTTCGCGCAGGACCTCGAGTGGACGCTGCTGCACGCGATGCGCTTCGTCGGCCGGCCCGGCGGCTGCTCGGCGTACTTCCGGCTGACGACCAGGCCGGTCGACCAGGCCCTCGCCGACGGTGACGACCCTGAACGCCGCCTGGACTGCGTGCGCGGCGGCTACCTGCTGCGCTCACCGTCCAAAGTGGACTGCCGGATCGCGGTCGTCGGGGCGCTCGTCCCGGAGGGGCTGCGGGCCTGCGACCTGCTGACCGGCCACGGCATCACCGCGGCCCTCGTCGTCGTCACCAGCGCCGACCTGCTGTTCCGTGCGACCCGGTTGCGCGCCGGGCTGGCCGTCGACGGGCCGCCGGAGCTGGTCGACGAGTCCATCCTGGACCGCCTGTTCCCGGACTCGGTTCCCATGGTGACCGTCCTGGACGGCCATCCGCACACGCTCGCGTTCCTCGGAACCATCCGGAACGCGCCAACGGCGTGCCTGGGCGTTTCGTCGTTCGGCCAGTCCTCGACGCTGGCGGAGGCCTACCGGCTGCACGGCATCGACGCCGACAGCATCTGCGCCACCGCCCTCGACCTCGTCGACTGACCTGCGTCGGGACCGCCGCCAGGCATTGTTGATCAGGTTTGCGGGTGCGGCGAGGCTGCAATGATCGTCATTGGGCTTGGGGCTCTGGTCGGGCTGGCGCCTGTTGGCGCCGGTTGCTGGCGGTTCACGATCGAGCCGCCACCGGCCCACAATGACCCCGAGTCGCTGGGCGGCGTGATCACGTGACGGGTCGTGCCCGTCCCAACCCGGCGCCCCCTCGTTGGTGACTTATCGGTACCCAGGTAGCGAAGCACGGTGATCGTGAGCGGTTCGAACGGGCCGGGACGGCCGGAACTATTCGCTGGGGCATCATGATCGCCGTCGGACGTGGCCCTTCTGGAGCACCGCCCTCCGCCAACCGTCTCCACCCGGCCCATCGCCGGCCTCCGCGCACTTGGGGAGCTTCAGTTCCAAATGTGCAACTGGAGCTCCCCAAGTGCCGTTGAGGTGCCGGCCGCGACCGTGCGCGCGGAGTACCCGGCGGCGGTGCTCGAGGCGCTGCGGGCCGCCTCGCAGCGGGGCAGCGTCCTGCTCTCGGTGTGCAGCGGGGCGTTCGTGCTCGGCGCCGCCGGGCTGCTGGACGGCAGGCGCTGCACGACGCACTGGCGGTACGCGGACGAGCTGGCGGAGCGGTTTCCGCGAGCGTTGCTGGACCCCGACGTGCTGTTCGTCGACGACGGCGACGTCATCACCAGCGCCGGCACGGCCTCCGGCATCGACGCCTGCCTGCACCTGGTGCGCCGCGAGCTGGGTTCGAGCGCGGCGACGGCGATCGCCAGGCGGATGGTGGTGCCACCGCAGCGCGACGGCGGGCAGCGCCAGTACGTCGAGCTGCCGATCCCCGAGTGCACCGCGGAGCGCCTTACGCCGGTGCTGACCTGGCTGCTGGACAACCTGGCGGCCGAGCACACCGTCGCCGACCTGGCCAGGCGGGCGCAGATGTCGGAGCGCACGTTCGCCCGCCGGTTCGTGGCCGAGACCGGAACGACGCCGCACCGCTGGCTGTCGATGCAGCGCGTGCTGCACGCGCGCCGGCTGCTGGAGGACACCCAGCTGGGCGTCGACGAGGTTGCGGAGCAGTGCGGGTTCGGGTCGGCGGCGCTGTTGCGCCACCACTTCCGGCGGATCGTCGGGGTGGCGCCGGCCGACTACCGGCGCACGTTCGCCGACCGGCCGGTTAGCGGCGCGGGTTCGCGTCCAGGTGCCGAACGACCAGGTCGACCATCTCGGGTTCGATGAGGGTGGCCAAACCCGAGGCCAGGTTGCGTTCCACGACCTCGAAGACGACCACGTCGTTTCGGGTGATCACGTCGAGGGTGGCTGCGGGGTCCGCCTCGAGGCTGTTGTAGAAGACGACATCGACCGCGGCGAAGGCGGCGGGCAGGTAGCGGGTGGTCGCCAGGATGAACGAGTCGGACAGGATGCCGACCGAGGTGCCGACCATGCCGTCGACGGCGGAAGCCCGTAGGTTCACCGGGCTCCGCAGGTCACTCACCGGTACCCGGGTCCGGTCTTGTCGACCGTCCGGGCTCAGCGAGTACACCTGGACGTCCCCGTAACCATCGCGGCCGAGCATCTTCGGTAGATCGGCACGGTACTGGTTGACCCGCTCCGGGGTGACCTTCCAGCCGGCGGTGATGCCGGGTTCGAGGCGGTCGGCGAGCCTGCGCACCATCATCAGGGCGCCGCGGTCGTCCCAGTGGGTGTCGATCTGGCGATACGGTGGTCCGCCGCCGGCCTCGGTGATTCCTTGCAGGTTGGCTCGCAGGTCCAACACGCCGACTTCGGTGCTGAGACGTTGCCAGAACCGCCGGGAGGCCGCCTGTGCACATGCCTTGCCGACGTAGGTGTCGGGCAGGAACTCGGTGACGACTGTGCTCTTGTCGGGCGGCACCACCAGGACGAACCGCCGCCCGGAGCGCTCGACGGCATCGCGCACCCGGCGCAGGTTGCTGACGATGTCGTCCATGGGCTGTAGCGGGCGGCACTTGCCCTGGATGTCGAAGCCGAGGTAGAGCCAGCCCTGCTTGCCCTCGATGACCTTGGGAAAGCCGGCCGCGACGCTCGGTTCGTCCGGCTGGGACGGCGGCGTGGTCGCCGTGGGCGCGAGCGGCACCTGCAGCTGCCCGCGCGGGGAGTTGTCGGACGGCGGCGGCTCGGCGAACACGCCGCGGCTGATGTCGTCGGCGGCGCGGATGGCGGAGTCACGGAACGGAAGATTGTCGGTGGCCCAGTCGGACATTCCGCCGAAGAACGCCCAGCCGTCCAGCGGGCTGGGGAAGGAGGCGAGCGCGTGGTTCTCGATCTCCGGCGCGCGGACGCCGGCGACCATGGCCAGGGCGGGCACGACGAAAAACACCGCCGCGCACAGCAGAGCGGTGAGCTGACGGCCGCCGTGCCTGGGCCGGTGCAGCGGGTGCTCGACCGGCAGCCACGCCTCGTGTGAGTCGAAGGTGATCGGCGTGAGCCGGCTCGTCCGCTCGACGTCGCTCTCGGGAGTCCGATCCTGAGGGCGCCCCAACATCAGCTCGCAGGGAAGTCGTCGAGCTGACGCCCGAGTAGTTCCTCGAACCTCTGCTGCACGGTCTTCGCGGCGCCACGGCCGTAGGACTCCACGCGAACGACGAGGCCGTCGTGCACGTAGTGGGCGCGGTAGGTCGACCCGTCCGGCGACGCGGGCAGATACAGCGCGCGGACACCCCTCGGCGCGCCGGCGAACTCCTGGTAGCTGGAGCTGCGGTAGAGCTTGTCGATGGCATCGAGCAGGTCCTGTGCCTTGACGCCGGCCTTCGGTTTGAACGTCCAGATGCCGGTTCTGATCCCGTCGGTCTCGGTGACCAGCCCGGCAACGGTTTCCGTTCCGGCCGCGGCCAGCGTCTTGACCTCGGTCTTCGACGGGCGGTTGGCCTTGGTCGCGTCGGCCATGGTGTAGGTGTCGTTCACCACGATCTGGCCATCGAGCTCGACGAACGGCCCGCTTGGCCGCGGCACGGTCGTGGTGGTCGGGGCCGGTGGGCTGGTCGAGGCCGGCGGGTTGGTCGTGCTCGCCGCGACCGGTGGTGAGCTCTCGCCGGTGCGGAACACGTACCAGTACACCGCCCCGGCACCGAGCAGCAGCACCAGCACGGTGGCGACCACCGCGACGACCTTGCCGGTGCGCGACCGCTCGGTGTCGAACGATTCGGGTCCCTGCCGAAGCCACGCCGGCACCTGGCTGACCGGGGGCAGATCCTGGCCGACCCACGGCGGGGCCTGCGAGCCAGGGCCGCCGGCCTGCTGCCATGGCGCAGCGGCGTAGCCGGGGGACTGGTTGGGCGGCAGCATGCCGGACTCCGGCCCCGGCGGTGTGGCCGGCACGACCTGGGTGCGTTCGGCGTCTTCGCCGGGCCGCCCGGGGACTACCTGAGTCTGCTCGAGCTCGCCGTCCCGGTCCGGCTCGGTCTTTGGCATTACCTGCGTGGTGTCGGTGGCGTCCCACCGAAACGGTGGCGGGAACGGGCTGCCGCTGGCCTGCTCTTCCTCGCGCTGGATGCTTCTCACCGGAGGACCTGCTTGCGAGGCGAGCAGCCCGTCGCGGAGCAGCCGGTACTCTTCGGCGGAGAGCCGTCCGGAGGCGAGTTCCTCGTCGAGACGCCGCAGCTCGTCTTGCCAGCCCACGTCGGCTCCCTCCATGAAGTGAAAGCTGGGTTCTCATTGTGCAGTGTCCGCCCGGGCCTGCGACGACCCGCCGGTACAGTCTCGGCGTGGTTACGCCCGGGGCGGTCGGAGCACTAGCGGTCTGGGGTGGCGCCGACTTGCCCGGCCTCGGCGACCAGTTGCTGGCCAGGGTTGCCGAGCGGGAGTTGCTCGCCCGGCTGCCGGGCTGGCGGATCAGTCACTTCGCGCCGGTGGGTTGGGACCGGCCGGCGGTGAGCGGCCTGGTCGCCGAACCACTCGGAGCCTGGGAGCTCCCGGGGCGAACCGAGCGGATCTCGCGGGCCGCGACCCTCAGCGTGATCAGTCCGGCCTTCCGGCTCGGCGGCGCCGGACTTGGGCCGCTGTACGGCGACGAGCGGGCGGCCGGTGCGCAGCGGTGGTTCCATGCCGGACTTGGTGAGCAGGTCGAGCGCGAGCACCCGGTGCTGCTGTCCGCGGTGCGGGTCGCGGCGGTACCGGCCGAGCTTGCCGCCCTTGCCGCGCGCGCCGAGTGCGTCTCCGTTCGGGACGTCGGGTCCAGGGACCGCCTGGTGGCCGCCGGCGTCGAGCGTGACATCGAGGTGGTCGCCCACCCCGCGCTGCTGCTGCGCCGGGTCGTCGATTTCGGCACCCTGCCCGTCCGGCGTGCGCAGCTGCGCGCGCTCGGGGAGCTGCCGGACCGCGGCGAATACTTGGTGCTCGTGCCCGGCGAGCACCCGCCGCCGGCGCCCGTCATCAAGCAAGTGCTCGTGGCCGCGGGCGCGGATCATCTTGTGGTGTTCGGTGACGGTCGGGTGGTCGGCCTGCCCGATGCGTACGTGCTGGCGCCGGACCTGGTGTTCGAAGACCAGCTCGCGGTCCTGCATGGCGCCAACCTCGCGGTGGTGACCGACGAACACCGCGCCGCGGCGGCGGCCGGGCTTGGCACGCCCTGGTTGCTGGTCGACCCGGCCGGGGAGCACCGGCCGGCCGCGGCTCGGTTCGGGGACCCCGGCCAGCTGGCCGGCTCGTTTGACGACGTTGCGGGGCTTGCGCGGGCGGCGTTGGCGCTGCCGGCGCACATCGCCGGAGCCGGCGGCTCGCTGACGGCGCACTACGACCGCGTGGCCGAGGCGGCCGAGCGCGCGCTGCGGGCTGCCGGCCGCGATCCGCTGCGCACTGTCGGCGAGCTGGCCGCCGAAAACCGCGCGCTTCGGCACGCGATGTGGCGCCTGCGGGAGCGGCAGCTCGTGGAGCGGGAGCGTCTGACCGAGGCGCTCGTGCCCGCGACGGTCGGCAGCGACGTGACCGGTGAGCTCGACCGGCTTCGGGCGCGCAACGCCGAGCTGGACGCCAGGGCGGAGCAGCTGGCGGCCAAGGTTGCGGAGTACGAGCGTGAGCTGCTCGCCTGGCAGCAGACCAAGCTCGTGCGCTGGACCCGGCCACTGCGGCGGGTCTACGCCAGGTGGTTGACCCCGTGACCCTCCCGGGTGGGCGGCCGCGCGTCAC
>DASSUA010000538.1:0-6022 GCA_035707525.1 Pseudonocardiaceae bacterium | reverse complement strand
GGACGCCGAGGCGATGCTGCCGGATCCGTCCGGCATCCACACCGTCGTGGAGCTGCGCGGTGCGGTGCGCGACATCCTGCGGCGCCACGACCTGGGCGTGGTCAGCTCGGCGATGCGGGAGTCCCTGGCCACGGTGCGCTCGCTCAGCCGGTGGCCGGAGCAGGTCGAGCTGCCGATGTTCGAGCGGTTCGTGATCGCGTGCGGGGCGAGCGAGGACGAGGCGCGCGAGTGGGCGCAGGCGTGGCGGCGGGCCGTGGACTCCGGCGTCATCCGGTCGTCCGAGGCCATCGTGCCGCGGCAGCCCGGCGCGCGACTCGGTGGCGCCGCCGCCGACCCGGCGGCCGTGCGGGACTACCCGGCGCTGCTGACCGCGCTGCGCGGCCTGCAGACAGCCAGCGGCGTCTCGGCCGCCGACGTCGAAGTCGGCACCGGTGGCCGGCTGACGGCGGCGCGCACGATGGCGATTCTCGCCGGAGACCGCACGGTCACCGGCGAGGAGTTCGTGCTGCTGCTGCGCGCCTTCGGCGTGCGCGACGGCGTCGACGACTGGATTGACTCGTGGTTTCGGGCCAGCTGGGCCGCGCTAGGCCCGAGCCTGCTGCCGCCGCGGATCCGCCAGTTCGTCGACACCATGATCGTGGTGCTGGTCGGCCTGGCGGTCGTGCTGGCGGCGGCATGGCTGTGACCGAGCTGACTGTGCCGGCCGTGGCTGCCGGAGGGTCAGCCCCGGCCGGCGCCGACGACGTCGGTCTCCCGGGCCGCCGGCGGGCCCGGCGCGCCGGGCGGCGGCAGCAGCGTCGCCCGGCGCCACCACACCACGATCGCCAGCAGCGCGCCGGCGCCACCGGCGGCCAGGAATGCCGCCGGTGGCCCGATCAGCTCGACGATCACGCCGCTCGCCGACTGGCCGGCGGCCAGCCCCAGGGTCACGGCGGTGATCACCCAACCGAACGCCTCCGCGATCGAGCCGCGCGGGGCCACGTTCTCGATCACCGCCGAGTGTGTGGTGGCCTGCGGCGTGATCAGCGAACCGGTCACGAACAGCGCCACGGCCAGGACGGCGAGCCCGCCCGGGACGGCGAGCAGCGGCAGCATCAGGGAGAAGCCGAGCAGCAGCGCGGCCGGCCGCCGGTGCAGCTCCCGCGGCCATGGCCGCACTCCGTAGATGAGGCCGGCCGCGACCGAGCTGACCGACCACAGGCTCAGCAGCAGTCCGCCGAGCCCTGGCCGGCCGGCGAGCGTGGCCGCGGCCGGGACCGCCACCTCGACGAAGCCGAGGGTCACCCCGAAGCCGAACGCGGCGACCACGAGCGTCTGCATCCCGGGCGCCCGGATCGCGCCCAGCAGGCCGCCGGCCGCATGACCGGAGCCGTCGCTGCGCCAGGCCCGGACGGCCGGCGTCAGCGCGAACGCGACCGCCCCGACCGCCAGCACCGCCGCGCTCACGACGACGCCCGTTCCCGGCCACCGGGAGGTGGCGGCGAGCAGCCCGGCGAGTCCCGGGCCGAGGATGAAGAACACCTCCAGCGAGATCGCCTCATAGGCGAGCGCGGCGGCGCGCACCGGTCCGGGCGGCACCAGCCGGGTCCACAGCGCCCTGGACGCCGAGCCGACCATCGGTTGGGTGGCGCCGACCCCGTAGGCGGCGACGACCAGCACCGCCGTGCTCGCCCCGGCCTCCACGGCGGCGATCTCGAGCGCGACGACGGCGGCGAACACCACGGTGAACGCGAGCAGCGGGCGGGTCGGCCCGACCCGGTCGATGATCCGCCCCTGCCCGACCGAGCCGGTGGCGACGCCGACGAGCGCGCCGGCCGTCACCGCCCCGGCGATCGCGAACGAACCGGTCGAGCGCTGGACGTAGAACAGCAGTGCCAGGCCGACCATCGCGATCGGCAGCCGGGCCAGGGCGGCCGCGACCGCCGGGGCCAGCGCTCCCGGTGTGGTCAGCGCGGCCCGGTAGTAGGCGAAGCTCCCGGCGTTCGGCATGGGCGCCAGGCTAGCAAGAAGTGGTACAAGAGTACCAATTATTTTGGGCGTGGCCGCCAAGATCTCGGGAGGGTCACGATTCGATCGCAAGGGACGCGGCACCGAGCAACCTCGCCCGGGTCTCGATCGTCCTGAGGGGTGTGAGCTTCACGAAGCTCTTCGAGGAGGTTCGGAGGAGCTTCAAGGAGCTTCAAGGAGTACTGCCTTGCCTGAGCAGTGAGGCGCGGTCGTGGGGAGCGCGTTTCACGGTTGCAGGTCCGGTCACTCGGTATTCGGGGCCGAGCACGCCGGGCGGGGGAGGCGCGGTTCGGTTCGGGGTTCCGGATCGCGCGACGGGGAGGGGTCGGAGCGTCGCGTCGGGGGCGGCGCGCCGACCTCTCCCCGGTGTCCGCGTTCCGCCGGGGGCGCCGTGGCTCGAGCGCGCCCCGACGGCGGCGAAATGGGTCGAGCACGCCCCGGGCGGCGGCGAGGTGGCCCGGGGGCGGTTTCGTCGATGTTGGTGGCGGGCTTCCCGCCTCCGGTCAGGTCCACTCGCCAGCCGCAGCTCAGGTCTTACGCCTCGAGTCAGCCTCGCCGCGGCACGCCGGGAGGACCCGTTCTCCGTCAACTCAACCCTTGCGCGGCACCGTCACCCCTCGGCGACTCCACCAGGGCAACGGGCACCGGACGACGGGGCAACGGACGACGGGGCACCGGACGACGGGGCAACGGGCACCGGACGACGGGCGATGATCATGAAGCGATCGCCCGTTTTGATCGGTTCGCCGGGTCATGATCGCCGTTGGGTGCGGCTCTTCTGCAGGGACCTGGGATTACGGCGCTGTCACAGGGCGGCTCTCGATCCCAAGGGGTGGTTCGTGAGCACGAGCCGCGCTCAGCACGGTTCCCGACGCCGAAACAAACGATCACGAACCACCCCCGCCGTGGCCAGCGCGGAATCCGCGCCACCGCGCCCATCCCGCGCAGCGCCGCACCCGCCGACGACTAAGAACAACAGACCCCGAACTCCCCGTGACCGATTGGTCAACGGCACACCGTCCAATTGACCAATCAGTCACATCAACCCGCAAAGCCATACCCGAGCATCCCGCCACCCCGGCACCCAGCACCGTTGACACCGTCGACTCGTCCGGTCGGGCCCGTCCCGCCGGGCTTCGGTTACCAATGGTGAGTAAGCGGTCGCGGCTGGTGCGGGATTCGGCGTGGCGCCGTCGGCCGGCGGCCGCTCCCGCCCCAACCCCGCTCAAGATCACCGAAAGTGTGAAGCCACCATGCACGTTCGCGCCCATGCTGCATGGTGGGCTCACACTTTCGGCGACCTTGAACCGTGTGACGGCCGATCACGTGACCGGCCGGGCGCGTCCCGCCCCGCCGCCCCGCATTGGGTTGCAGCGCCATGATCACCGCAGGGGCGGGTGCCCGTAGCCATGGTGAGGTCGCAGCGAGCCACAGGTAAGGCGCTCCCAGCAGAAGAGCCGCACCCATCGCCGTTTGGTGCCACCAACCGCGCTCAGCGCGGCTCACGGCACCGAAACGGTGATCATGAGCCGCACCGTGATGCGCCGGTGTGGTTACCGAGGGCCACCAATGACGGGGACGGCTGGGGTGGGGCCTTCGGGCATTAGCGGGCCCGGCGGGCCAGCCGCTCCGGCTCGAGGATCAGCACGCTCTTGCCCTCCAGCCGCAGCCAGCCTCGGTGGGCGAAATCGGCCAGGGCCTTGTTGACCGTCTCCCGGGACGCCCCGACGAGCTGGGCGATCTCCTCCTGGGTGAGGTCGTGGGTGACCCGCAGCAGCCCACCCTCCTGCGAACCGAACCGCTTGGCCAGCCGCAGC
This sequence comes from Pseudonocardiaceae bacterium, assembly GCA_035707525.1. Lineage (GTDB taxonomy): Bacteria > Actinomycetota > Actinomycetes > Mycobacteriales > Pseudonocardiaceae > DASSUA01. The sequence goes on along the minus strand of DASSUA010000538.1, from coordinate 2,198 downwards.
AGCTCCTTGGCCACCCGTCCGGGTACGTCGGTGAAGATCAGGTCGGCGAGCATGTTGTTGGTCCGGCGCAGCCGCCTGGCCAGCACCCGCAGCAGCTGCTCGGCGATCTCGGGACGCTTGGCGATCCACTCCCGCAGCGCCGGGCGGTCCAGGCTGACCGCCCGCACGTCGGTCACCGCGGTCACGCTGGAGGTGCGCGGACCGGGATCGAAGATGGACAGTTCGCCGAACATGTCCGAGGGCCCCATCACGGCCAGCAGGTTCTCGCGGCCGTCCGGCGCCCGGCGGCCGATCTTCACCTTGCCGGACAGGATGATGTACAGCCGGTCACCCAGCTGACCTTCGGAGAAGATCTCCTGACCGCGGGCGAAATCGATCGGCTCCAGCGACTGCGCCAGCGCCTCCGCGGCCGTCGGGTCGACGCCCTGGAAGATGCCGGCCCTGGCAAGCGTCTCGTCCACCTCGTGCCCTCCTGACCAAGACTGGCACGACCAGCGCCGCCCACCGCCTGACGGCGTCGGGTGTGTCGCCGATCACTTTGCGGCAGCTTAGATGCTCCAGCCTTGTAGCCGCACCGTCACGGCGCCAAACCAAACTGCGCCCCCCGGCTCGGCTCAGACGGGGGACGCAGTCGGAACAGGCTAGGACGCCCGCCGGTTCGGCGGCAGCTGAATCCTCGGCAGCGGGATCGTCTCCGCCATCGGGTCCGGCTCGTGCGCCCAGATCGGGGCGACGGCTGCCGTCCGGCCGGCCGGCTTGCCGCGCCGACGCAACCGGAACAGCTCGAGGGCTCGACCGATGCCCTGACGGAACAGTGCACCCACCTCGTCCGGTCGGGCCTGCTCGAGGAACTCCTCGACGTCCGTCTCGGCGACGGCCACCTGGCTCAGTCGAGCTTCAACGCGCTCCATGCCGAGCGCGAAGAACATGATCAACAGCGGGATCGCGGCAACCAACCATGCAGTCATGACGGGGGGCATCCTCCCGCACTTGGGAACCGGATCTGCAACCGGGTCGGGGTTTCTCGGCGTGTCGCGTAACAGTCCAGGTGGGAAGGCGGGCGCCCGGACGGTCCTGGTCTCGGGTGCGGCGCCGGGATCCGTAGGCTGTTGGCGTGCCCGCTGCCCGCCCGGATCGCCGCCGCCGTTCGTTCGCCGGGGAGACCAGGCTGGGCCTCGTGCGACGGGCCCGGCGCATGGTCCGGACCCTGGCCATCGCCTACCCCGACGCTCACTGCGAACTGGACTTCCGCTCGCCGCTCGAGCTCGCCGTCGCGACGATCCTCTCGGCGCAGACGACCGACGTGCGGGTCAACGAGGTGACCCCGGCGCTGTTCGCCCGGTACCGCACGGCCGCCGACTACGCCACGGCCGACCGGGCCGAGCTCGAGGAGCTCCTGCGGCCGACCGGCTTCTACCGGAACAAAGCGGCGTCGCTGGTCGGGCTCGGCGCCGCGCTGGTCGATCGGTTTCATGGTGACGTCCCCAGTAAGCTCGACGATCTGGTGACGTTGCCGGGCATCGGCCGCAAGACCGCGAACGTCATACTCGGCAACGCCTTCGGGGTTCCTGGCATTACGGTTGATACCCACTTTGGACGCTTGGCACGCCGGTGGGGTTGGACCAGCGAGGAAGATCCGGTCAAAGTCGAGCTGGCGATCAACGAACTGGTGCCCAGGCGGGACTGGACGATCCTGTCGCACCGAGTGATCTTCCATGGCCGGCGGATCTGCCATTCCCGGCGACCCGCGTGCGGGGCCTGCCCACTGGCCGCCGACTGCCCGTCCTTCGGCCTCGGTCCGACCAACCCGGACGAGGCGGCCAAGCTCGTCAAGGGCCCGGAGACCGGGCACCTGCTCGCACTGGCCGGGATCCTTCCGGCCGCGGAACCGACGGGCGCCGGGCAGTGAGCACGGACGAGACCCCCGCCGACGCCGACGCCGACACCGGCACCGCGACCTGCGCCGCACGCCGCCGCACGGCGCAGCGCTGGGCGCTGGTCGCGGTGGTGCTGGCGGTGGCCGCGGCGGTCGCCCTGTGGCCGCGTGGCGGCACCGGTGGCCCTGGTGACGACCCGGGCGCCGCGATCGCGGCGGGCCAGCGCCCGACTCCCGACCTGGCCCAGTTGCGGGAGGGTGCCGCGCTCGCGCCGTGCCCGAGCGCCGGCACGGCACCCGCGGGCCCGCCGCCGGCGGCCAG
>DASSUA010000537.1:0-2691 GCA_035707525.1 Pseudonocardiaceae bacterium | reverse complement strand
GAGGGCACTCCGACGGCGCGGTCGCCGCGATGCTCGCCGCCGCCCGCGGCGAGCCGTGCAACCAGCTTCCGGCCGCGACCGCGCACCGCAAGCTGCTGGAGCGCTCGCTCGACGCGAACCCGTCGGTCCGGCCGACGCTGCCGGCGGTGCAGGCCGAGCTCGCCGGCTGGGTGCGCTGACCGTTCTCCGAGTGGGCGCTACCCGGGAACGAAGCTCAAGCGCACGTTTCGCACCGGGTTGTCGGTGTTGGTGTCGACCAGGCACACCGACTGCCAGGTGCCGAGTGCCATCCGGCCGCCGACCACCGGCACGCAAAGCGACGGCGCCACGATCGCCGGCAGCACGTGGTCGCGGCCGTGGCCGGGGGAGCCGTGCCGGTGCCGCCACCGGTCGTCGGCCGGCAGCAGCTGCCGCAGCGCCGCCAGCAGGTCGGCGTCGCTGCCGGCGCCGGTCTCGATGACGGCGAGCCCCGCGGTGGCATGCGGAACCCACACATTCAGCAACCCGTCACCAACACCAACACCGCCACCGCCACCGCCGGCCCGGTCGAGGAAGCGCTCACACTCGCCGGTCAGGTCGTGCACAAGCTCGGTCGACCCGGTCCGGATCTCGATCTGTTCGGTCAGCACGACGGCGACGGTACGGACAAAGTCGACCAAGCGTGAGCGGGTCCCGAGCGTCGCGGCTACCGTCTACGCCGTGTCAGACAGCGAGTCGGCGGGAAGGCAGCCCGACCAGCAAGCTCAGCGGCCGGTGGCCGACGGTCGAGAGCGAGCGGTCACCGGCGGCGAGGCAACGGCGGCCGGCGGCGAGCCGGCGATGACCGGCGGTCAGGCAACGGCGGCCGGCGGCGAGCCGGCGGCTACGGGCGCGGAGCCCGTACCCGCCGGTGGGCCGGCCGTGGAACCGCCCGGCTCGGCCGAAATCACGACCCCGCTGCCGCCGGTCCAGGACCAGCAGCCCCCCGAGTCGACGGTCAACCAGCCGACGACGGTGCTGCCGCTGCTGGACCGGCTCGCGCCGCCACAGCGGGCCGGGACGCCGCCGGGCGGCGTGCCGAGCCCGCCCCCGCCCGGCTCCGGTTACGGCGACCTCTTCTCGACCGAGCTGCTCTCCGGCCGGACCCACGCCGCGCCCGGCTATCCGGACCCCGGTTACGCCGCGCGGCCCGGTGATCCGGCGGTCACGATGGTCGGGCCGGTCGGGCCGATCGTCACGCCACCCGCACCACGGCGGTCCGGCCAGCGCGGCTGGCCGCTCGTCGCGATGATCATCGGTGCGGTGGTGCTGCTCGGCCTGATCGGCTGGCTCGCGATCGACTCGCTGCCCGGCGGAGCGCCCGCGGCCTCCACGACCAGGGGCCCCGCGCCCACCAGCGCGGTGATCGCCGCCGGCGGCTACCAGTTCACCCAGCATGCCGCCAAGGCCGACACCGACTGCGCCGGCAACGCCTACGGCCAGGTCGCCGAGTTCTTCCGGGACACCCCGTGCAAGGGGCTGCGGCGCCTGCTGTTCACCTCGTCGGCCGGCGGCGAGCCGGTCGTGGTCTCGGTATCGACCGTCACCATGTCCGACGAGCGCTCGGCCGCGGCGTTGAAGAAGCTCGCCGACACCAATGGCACCGGCAACGTCTCGGACCTGCTGCGCGCCGGCGTGCGGCCGTCGTCGGTGCCGTCGAGCCTGACCGGGGCCAGCTACGCGTCCGACCACGAGGGCGAGGTCGTGGTGATCGTCGAGACGGACTACACCGACCCGTCGAAGCGGTCCGACGAGGAACTGGACAAGATCACCGAGGCCGCGATCGAACTCGGCCAGGGCGGCTGACCGCTCGCCGGTTCGCGCCCCGGCTCAGGTCTGGCCGGGCAGGGCGACCGTCGCCGGTTCGGTGGCGGCGGCCGCCCGCCAGCGCGCCGCGCGCACGGCCGAGTCGACGAGCGAGTCGAGCGCGGCCTTGCGCAGCCCGGCGTCGTCGGTGCGCTCGATGACCGCCCGCCAGGCGGCCGTCAGGTCGGATTCCGCGGCGACCAGCGCGGCCACCGCCGACGGCTCGTCGGCGACCGGCTGCGGTGTCGCGTACGCCGGCTCGGTCGGCACCGGCCGCACGCCGTAGTCGCGCAGCCGCCGCTCGGTGGCATCGCGCCGGACCCGGTGCGCGGTCAGGCCCTCCGCCACCGCCGCGGCCAGGCCGCGCGAGACGAACGCGGTGGCCAGCTGCAGCACCCACACCGCCGCGTGCTCGGCGCCAAGCGCGGTTTGCAGCGAGTCGACCGGCACCCCGTCCGCAACCACGGTGGGGGCCGTACCAGCTGGCGCCGTACCGGTGGGCGACGTGCTGACCGGCGAGCTCACGCCAGCACCACGGCGTGGCTGGCGCACGACGCCGCGACCGAGGCCACCAGGCCGGCGCGGTACCTGGGCAGCGCGGTGACCAGGTCGGCGGCCTGGCGCTGGGCACTCGCCGACGCCCGTAGCAACGCGGTCCTGGCGGCGGCCGGGTCGACCGGCGCTGGTGAACCGATCGAGCCGCTGGCCCTGGCCCCGGACGGTGCCGGCGGCGCGCCGGTGACCGGCGCCGGCGTGGCCCGGCGGACCTCGGCACTCAGGGCGTCGGCGTGCACCCTGCGGTCGGCCGCGACCTGGCGGGCCGCGCCGGCCAGCGCGGGGTGCGCCGCGGCGACCGCGTCGGCGAGC
>DASSUA010000536.1:0-3936 GCA_035707525.1 Pseudonocardiaceae bacterium | reverse complement strand
TACGCCCCGCCCGGCAAGCGCGGGCTGTACGGCAGCTTTGTGCAGCTCGGCGTGCTGATCGGCGCGGTCACCGCGAACGGGGTGTTCGCCGTGCTTGACCGGCGGCTCGCCCCGGAGGCGATGGACAGCTGGGGCTGGCGGCTGCCGTTCCTGATCGGGCCGCTGGTGCTGATCCTGGCCTGGTTCATCCACACGAAGATCGACGAGACGCCGGAGTTCAGAGCTGCCGAGGCGCGGCTGCGCGGGCGCGAGCACTCGCCGCTGCGCCGGGTGCTGCGCGACCACCGCGGGCTGGTGCTGCTGGCCGGGGGCTCGTTCGCCGTGCAGCTCGCGGCGTTCTACATCCTGATCACCGGAATGCTCGACTACACCACGCGCGAACTCGGCATGCCGCGCAGCGCGGTGCTCGCCGTGACGATGATGGCCGCCGCGGCGCAGCTGGTCACGATCCCGGTCGCGGCCCGGCTGTCCGACCGGTTCGGCCGGCTGCGGGTCTACACGGTCGGCGTGGTCGGCACGCTGCTGTGGGCGTTCCCGCTGTTCCTGCTCGTGGACACCGCGACGGTGCTCGGCCTGGCGATCGCGCAGCTGGTCGGCGGGGCGTTCCTGTCGATCATCTACGGTCCGCAGGCGGCGTTGTTCGCGGAGCTGTTCGAGCCCGAGCTGCGCTACACCGGCGCGTCCCTGGGCTATCAGGTGGCGTCGGTGTTCGGCGGCGCGCTCGCCCCGTTCATCATGGTGCTGCTGCTGGAGTCGACGGGCACGTCGCTTTCGGTCTCGGTCTACATCGCCGTCCTGGCCGTCGTGTCGCTGGTGTCGGTCTCGGCCATAGCCCGGCGGTCCGCCCCAAACCGCCGGGCCTGACCTGGCTGCAGCGGCCACGTCCCGGCCAACCAGAGTCGTCCGGTCGAGCCGACGCAGCGGAGCTGGCCGCGGCATGAGATCGTCGCCTGCCATGGGGAACAAGATCCGCAACAACCGTAAGCGGTCCGCGGCGCGAAGTCAGGTACGTCGGGCGCCGCGGCTGCCGGGGCTGCGCAAGGTGTACGACGCGGTGATCGCCGGCTGCGCCGACCTCGAAGCCGTCACGGAGGCGTTGGACGCCGAGTTGTGGCTGGCCGCCAATGTGTGCGCCATCCGCAGTAAAGCGCCCGATGACGAGGCGTTCCGCCTCGCGATGCTCGACCTGATCGACGAGGCCGAACGGGACGGGCGCCGGCAGTGTCTGCTGCTGCTGCGCACGATGGCGGCGGTCGGCCCGCAAGGGCTGGTCGACCGGGCCGCTCGCGCCGCCGAACGGCTGGCCGGCCGCAAGACGCCGGAGGAGGGCGGCACGCCAGACTGGGTAGGCGCGCTCGGGGAGACCGCCGCCGTCGGCGACTGTTGCGTGTGGACCGACGTGTTCGCCGAGTACACGTATGTGTACTGCGAATACATGCACGCCGGTGGTGGCCGCCGCCACGGGCTGCAGTTCATCATCGACCTGGCCTTCCACGGGGTCCTGAACGGCATCGACGTGGTGACCGAGCCGACGGAACTCGACCGGATGATCCCGAACATGCAACGCGACGCCCGCCGCGAGGGTGGCCGGTTCCTGCGAGTTCCACCCGCCGACGCGGCCGGATTGCTGCGCGCCGCGCTGATCGCCTCGGCCGATCCGGCGCTGCCGCCGCTGCTGACCGCGAGCCGCGACAAGTCCCTGGCCGAGTTCCTGCCGTTGGCGGTGCGACGGGTAATGGAGATGCCGGGCGAGCAGTCGTCCGACCCACCGCGCGGGCAGGTCAGCGCCGCCTGGCCGGCGCGGCGGCGCCAGGCGCTGGTCGAGGAGTTCCTCGACGCCCACCCCGACGGGTGGGTCGATGCGGCCGTAGCCCGGATGATCGCCGCACGCATCGTCGATGCGAGCGTGGACGTGCTGGGTTTCCCGCCCGACCGGATGGGGCCGGCCAGCGTCGCTCGCCTGTTCGGGGAGTATCTGCCGGCCGCGGTCATCATCCCTCGGTCGCTGCTGGACGAGGTGATGCAGGTTGCGCGCGCTTGGGTGCGCTGGCGCACCGACGCCCAGGACCTGCCTCGCGCCGCCCGCCGGCAACTGCGCCGGACCGCGAACGCGGTGCTCGCCGTGCTACCGACGTTGTGCCAAAGCCGGCGGCTGAACCCGACCGTGCCCTACGTCGCGGACGCACCCGCGGCGGCGCGCGCGGACGGCGATGCGTTGCAGGAGATCATGTATCGTCGCGCGTTCGCGGTCCCGATTCCCGGCCAGCGCGGCGACGGGGTGGTGGATCTCCCCGAGCCGGCCAACGGCCTGCCGGCGGGGCAGACCCACGTCGACAAGCTCGATCCCGCCGACCCCGCCCACCGGCATTTGATCACCGCGATCGGGCAGGCGGCCGAAGGCACCCATACCCGCCGCATCCCGGCCCTCGCGGCCGTGGTCGAGCAACTCTGGAACGACCAACCGGCGGCCGTGTGGCAGGCGGCCCGGCGACTGACGGCGGCGGGACTACCCCGTCAGCGCGTTCTCGACCGGCTCGCGGCGACCTGGCAACGTGATGGCTCTGACACCGAGAGGTACACCGCCGCCCTGTCTACGCTCGGTTCGGCCCTCTCGTCACCTGTTCACAGGTAGTCAGCCCGATACTAAAGCCCTCGCCGGTGGGTGTTCCCTGAGCCCCCACCACCGAATGGGGGCTCAGGGAACGGGCTGGAGGTGACTACGTGCCGGGCGGCCGGAAGCGGATCGCCCGGGTGTTGGACAGGGTCGGGGAGTTGGCGGAGAACTGCAGGGCGATCGTGCCGGCGGCGTTCTCGATGCCGACCGTCGCCGAGCTACCGAGCTCGAGCGGCTGCGCGGGGTCCAGGTTGCGGTAGCGCAGCACTATGTGCCCGTTCTCGAACAGCTCCAGCTCGACGTCGATGCGCAGCGTGGTGGCGCTGAAGAACCGCACGTTGCGCCACTCGACCAGGAACGAGCGGCTCGGCGCGACGCCCGCGGTCCTGGTGTAGACCGCGCTGCTCGCGTCGACATACAGGTCGTCCCAGAACGCGTAGACGGCCCCGTTCGGCGTTGACGTCGACGGAATCGTGGTGTTGCTGTAGGCCGTCGCCGCGCCGACGAAGTTGACGTTTCCGTTGGTCGAGACGTACGCGGTGCTGTAAGCCGTGCCGTAGAAGCGGAACGCGAACGGCAGCGTGACGGTCTGGGAAACGTCGTCTCCGGTAAGGGCCAGCTGCGTCGTGCCGAGGGCGTACGTGCTGGTCTCCAGCGAGCACGTATAGCCGAAGCTGTCGCGGCGCGGCGCGAGGGCGAAGTTGAGCGTTTCGGCGCCGTCGACGGTCACCGCGAGCGTCTGGCTGCCGTGGCACAGCCCGCCGGTCGCGCTGACCTGGTAGCTGCCGAACGGCACGCTCGGGAACGAGTACGCGCCGGTGTTCGACGTGGTCGCCGGCGGGATCGACGAGCCGACGATGGTCACCGTCGCCCCGGCGATCGCCACGCCCGCGGTGTCGCGGACGAAGCCGCTGATGCTGCCGGCCGCGGCCGGAGTGAGCGCGAAGTTCCTCGTAGTCGTGGTGTTCTGCGTGATCGACACAGAGCCCGACTGCGAGACGAACCCGAACGCGGACGCGGTCGCCGTGTAGGTGCCCACCGGCAGGGTCATCGTGTAACGGCCGGTGTTGTCGGTGGTCGTGTTGCGGTTGACCGGACCGGTGACCGCAACGGTGGCCCCGACGATGGGCGCCCCGGTCGTGGCGTTGGTGACCAGGCCGGTGAGGGTGCCGGTCGGGCCGCGCGGCGACTGGGTGACCGCGTTGAGGGCGTCGAGCTTGCCCTCGCCCCAGACGTTGTTGTTCGTCGCGGTGCCGCCGCAGGTCAGGTCGCTGGTGTCGGTCGCGGTCTGGTTGAGCAGCGCCGAGGTCTGGGCGATGTCG